>NZ_JBEYLC010000023.1:0-86713 GCF_040635885.1 Nocardiopsis sp. NPDC006832
AAGACCAGAGCCGGCCACCGCAGGGACGCGGCCCGCCCTGTGTCCGGCCTGTAGCGGGCCCTTCGTGACCGGACCCGTCACGTAGTGGCGACGCGCCCCACGAGGACACCAGAGGGAAGGGAAGGGATCCGGCCGGCCACGGCCGGACCGGGCCCCCGGGGCCCGAAGGGCCCTGGGCCGTTAGGACCCCAACCACTCTCCCCCCTTCCCCGATAGCCGCCAAACCGCCGCCCGTGCCGTACGGGTCAAGGCCACCAACCCCGCTGATGAGCAACTCAACATTGCCTTGACGCGTACGGTGCGGGCGGCAACAATCACGCGGCGGGGAAGGAGGGAGAACCCACCCCCACCCCGCCCAACCACCCCAAGGTTCTCCATCTCAGGCGCCCCACCAACCCACCCCCACCCCGCCCAACCACCCCAAGGAACTCGACCCCAGGCGCCCCACGTACCCGCCCGAGCAACGCCCAACAACCCCCACCCCCACCACCGGCAGCACGAAACCAGACGCCCCTCTCCAAGACTCCAAACCCCCAGACCCCAAGCCCCCAAGCCTCCAACATCTAACGATGAGTGAACAACACGTCACCGACCGATAATCGGCTGTTGGTCGGCAACTAGGTCCGTGTTCAGCCCCATCGACGAAGGTTGCTTTCCGTCGGTCCCCCGACCGGCTTCACCCCCGAGGCGACGGAGAGCAATCCGCATGCTCACGAAACGTTCCCAACATGCTCGAAACCCCTTCCCTCCGCAGGCACGCCGCTGTTCTCGTGCCCTTATCGCCGTGTCGACGGCGGCGGTCGTCGTCGGTGCCCTCACCTTGGTGCCCGCCACGGCCGCGCCGACCCAGCCCCAGGACCAGCCCCAGGCCCAGCACCAGAACTGGGACGACATCGCCTACCGTGGCGCGATCGAGGTCGTTCAGGCCGAGGACACTCCCGAGGACGACTCGGTGCTGACCGGCAAGGTGTTCATCGACCAGGACCGGGACAGCGCCAGTGACGACGAGGCCGGGCTGGCCGGGGTCACGGTGACCAACGGCCGCGACGTGGTGCGGACCGATGACGAGGGTCGGTACGAACTGCCCGTCTTCGACAACATGACGGTGTCGATCACCCAGCCGTCCGGCTACCAGGTGCCGGTGGACGAGTACAACGTTCCGCAGTTCCACTACAACCACCTGCCCGAGGGCTCCCCCGAGCTGCGTTACGGGGGCATCGAGCCGACCGGTCCACTGCCCGGCGCGATCAACTTCCCCCTGGTGGAGAGCGAGCTGACCGCCGAGGCGGCGCAGAGCTGCGTCATCGCCGGTGACCTGCAGACCTATGACAAGCAGGAGGTCGAGTACGCCCGGGCCGGCGCCATCAAGGACCTGTCCGAGCGTGACGACTACGCGGGTTGCGGCACTCTGTTCGTCGGCGACGTCGTGGGTGACGACCTGTCGCTCTACCCCGACATCAAGGAACTGACCGCCGAGACCAACGGTCCCGCCCGTTTCCTGCCCGGCAACCACGACCTCGACTTCGATGCCCCGAGCGCCGCGCACTCCTTCGACACCTTCCGCGAGCAGCTCGCCCCCGCCTACTACTCCTACGACGTGGGCGACATGCACGTGGTCGCGCTGAACACCGTCGACTACCCGTGCACGGCGGCCGAGGACAGCCCGGAGGGCATCGAGGAGCACTGCGCCGACCCGGAGGGCAGCCCGTCGTACAACGGCCGGATCAGCGACGAGCAGCTGGCCTGGTTGGAGAGCGACCTGGAGAACGTGTCCGACGACAAGTTGATCGTGGTCGCCGGGCACATCGGTCTGCTCAACTACGCCGACGAGAGCTCTCCGGTGCACCAGGTCGACCAGGTCGTCCGGGTGCACGAGCTGTTGGAGGGCCGTGAGGCCGTCACGGTGGCCGGGCACAGCCACAGCATCGAGAACCTCAAGACCGGCGACGACGTCGAGGGCTGGCGTGACCTCTTCGGCATCGAGGGAATCCCGTTCCCGCACATCACCGCGGGCGCGATCTCCGGTGACTGGTACTCCGGCGAGGTCGGCGAGGACGGCTACCCCACCGCGATCGGCCGTGACGGTGGCCGCCCCGGCGTGGTGACGTTGGACGTGGAGGGCAACGAGTTCCAGGAGCGTTACACCGTCACGGGCGAGTCCGACGAGGTGCAGACGCAGCTGAGCCTGAACAGCCCCACCTTCCGCGAGTGGTTCGACGAGCGCCAGGAGTGGAACGACGACCCCGCCGGAGAGGCCCCCGAGCTGGACGAGCCGCTGGTGCTCGACCGGGCCGACCTGGCCGACGGCACCTGGCTGACGACCAACTTCTTCATGGGTTCCACAGGTTCGACCGTCGAGGTCGCCGTCGACGGAGCCCCCGCGCAGGAGGCCACCCGCACCCAGCAGATGGAGGGTGAGGACGTCAACGTCGGTGTCGAGTACTCCGACCCGTACGCGATCGCCCAGCAGTTGGTGCACGGCGGCAGCCTCGCCGACCGGAGCATGCACCTGTGGCGGTTCGACCTGCCCGGCGACCTCGAAGCCGGCGCCCACACCGCCGAGGTGACCGCGACCGACTCCTACGGCCGCGAGTTCACCGACGTCCTCGAATTCGAGGTCGTCGAGGAGGGGTAGACCTGCCCCCACGACAAGGGTCGTCGCCGGTGTTCGATCACCGGCGACGGCCCTTCGTCGTGGCCGGGAAGCATCACTGCGCGCAGCACGGTCGTCGTCCGTGGTCTCGCGTATGGCCTCTGTCGCACCTGGGGTCGGACCCCGGGTCGATCGCGCGCCCTGACCGGAGCTCCCGTAAGCTGACCTGCCGAACCGGGACGAACCGGACCGGCGATCCAGAGAGCTCCGAGAACCGCAACGTGAAGCGTCGAGCGCCCGAATGGGCGACCCTCTCCCCCAGGCGCGAGGTCCTCGCCGTCGTGCGCAGCGTCCCCGCCGCCGGGCGGCTGCTGGACGTCACCTCGCTGCTGGCCGACGAGCGGGTCGGGGTCACCTTCACCATCACCCCCGGTTCGGCCTCCGAGTCCGGGATCGAATCCCTACTGCACACCGCCGGTGTCGACGAGGTCCTGCCCTGGGAAGAAGCCCTGCGCAGCCCGCACGACCTGGCGTTGGCCGCCAGCGCCAAGGGCGCCCCTCACCGGGTGCCGGCCCCACTGGTACTCATGCCGCACGGGGTCGGACACAACCGACGGGTGGGCGCCGCCCCGGGTTCGTTGGCAAGGGCCTCCGGGCTGGATCCGAGCGAACTCCTCCACGAGGGCGAACCCATCGCGACGCGATTCCTGTACTCGCACCGTGAGCAGCTCGAACGTCTCCATCGAGTGCTCCCGGAGGCCCGGGGCCGTGGTGTGGTGGTGGGCGACCCGGCCTTTGATCGGATGCTCGCCGCCGGCGGGCGCCGCGACCGGTACCGGGAAGCCCTGAACGTGGACGCTCGTCGACTGGTGGTGGTCTCCTCCACCTGGAATCGGGGGTCGTTGTTGGGCGCGCGCCGCGACCTGGTGCGGGCCCTGCTCGCCGAGCTGCCCCACGACGAGTACCGGGTAGCGCTCATCGCCCACCCCAACGTGTGGCGATCGCGCGGGCGGGCCCAGTTGGAGCTGTGGTTGGCCGACGAGATCGAGGCGGGTCTGGCCCTGATCCCGCCGGAGGAAGGATGGCGCGCCGCCCTGATCGCCTCGGACGTGGTGGTGGGCGACGTGGGTTCGGTGACCTACTACGCGGCCGCCCTGGGCCGGCCGGTGCTGCTCGCGGCCTTCGACATCGCCGACATCGATCCGGCCTCGCCCCTGTTGGAGTTCGGTTCCCTGTTGCCGCGTCTGGGTTCGGGGCGCCTGGTCGAACAGGTGGACCTGGCCACACGGTCCCCCGTGGTGCCGGTGGCCGATCTACTCATCGAACACCACGGCGACTCGGCGTCCCGGCTCCGTACGGTGCTGTATTCACTGCTGGATCTGACCGAACCCGAACGCCCCGCCTACTTCCCGCCCTTGCCCGACCTGGAACCTCAGGTCGACGACGTCACCGCCTGGCGGATCGACTCGGAGGCCGTTGAGGGGCCGGATGGGACAGAGCTGTCTCTGCGACGCCACCCTTCGGCCGTGCCCATCGGGTCGCCGGAGGAGGCCGCCACCCGCCCGTTGGTGGTGGACGCCGAGGACACCGCCCTCCCTCGCCGGGACGCCGCCGACGCCTGGTCGCGTCGGCGGGTACGGAGTGAGGCGGACTCGGTCTCCTGGGTGAAGGAGCGGATCGCCTCCTATCCGCGTGCCCGGTCGGCGGTCGCCGCCCTGGACCGGAACTCCACACTGTTGTTGGACCGTTCCGGTGCGGCGATGCGGGTGCACGACGTACACGGCGACCACCCCCTGGACGCCTCCATGGTGGCGGCCGCCGCCGTGGCCTGGTCACGCCGTGCCCACCCGTGGCGGGCCTGGCACCATGGGTTGCCCCTTCGCGTGGGTGAACGAACCCTGCGTCTGAAAGGCACCCCCCCCCCCCGCCGGAATTCGCTTTTCTGGGGGATGTCGAGGAGGTCCGGGGCTATCGGTAGAGTTCGCGCCGGATCTGCGCCGATTCGGTTTCCAGGTGGTAATGTCCGGCCACCTTCCCAGCCCACTCCAACCGCTTGCGTGACAGGTCGTGTTCGCCCCGTGTGCGGTCCAGTTCGGCCAGGAACCGCGCGCCCCGCACCTGTTTGACGGGGTCGGCCACCTGGACGAAGACCTCCAGGGCCGCCTCGGCCTTGCGCGCGGCCTCGTGGGTGCGGTCGATCCCGGCCAGGCCCCGCGCCAGGAGCAGTCGGATCCGGGCCCGAAGCTGTTTCCAGTCGTCCACGACCCACCGTGCCCACCGGTCCGGGCTCTCCCTGTCGAGCTCGGCGATACGCCGGTCGGCGATGTCCTCCGCGTGGGTGAGCTCGTGGAGCGCCTCGGTGAGATCGCCTCGGCGCAGGGCCTGACCACCCAGCTGGTAGGTCTGCATCGCCTCACCGCGCGGACGTCCCGCCTCGCGGTGGATCCGACGGCAGCGGGTGAGCAGTTCGCTCGGAGAGTCCTGGGGCGACCCGGGCAGGTCGGGGTCGCGTTCCTTGAGCAGCGCCTGTGTCTCCAAAACCACCGCGCGGTCGAGCTCGTGGTCGGTACGGTCGGCCTCGCGTTCCGCCTCGGCGACAAGGGGAAGCGCCTGCTCCGTCATGTCGAGCTCGATGTACAGACGGGCGAGGTAGTTGGCGCAGCGGGCGACGGCACCGTGGTGTTCCGACCGCCGTGCCACTTCCAGGGCACGTTGATAGATACGAACGCCGGTCTTGAGACGACGACGGCCGTAACAGGTCGGCCAGACCGCGTCGGCCAGTACCGGCACCGCCAGGGGGCGGTCGAGTTCCAGGGCCAGGGACATCAGTTCGGGGACACGCTCGATCTGACGGTCCTGCCACTCCGCGGCCTCCCGCCGGCCGTCGAAGGGGACCAGGTGGTCTCCGGGCGGAACGGTGAGTTCGGCGGTGGGCAGGTCGTCGGTGAGCCGGTGTCGTTCCCCGAGCGCCGCGCGATCGGCCAGGTGGTGGGTGACGGTGTGGTAGCGCAGCACGGCGAACGCGTCGGAGGCCCAGTTCTCACCCGCCTCCTCCCGGACCCGTTCGCGGACCAGTTCCACCATCCCGCGACCGCCGCCCTCGCCGCGATGCAGCATCCCGGCCTCGGCCAGTCCGTTCAGCACTTCGTCGGCCCGCTCCCCCAGCACGAGATGGGCCAGTTCCCGGTCGAAGCCGCGGCCCGGGTCCGTGGCGAGGACGTCGAGGACTCGGCGCCGATCGGGTGCCAGACCGGAGACCGCGAGGTCGACCACGACCTCGGCGCCGCTCCTTGGCGGAAAAGTGGAGCGTTGCCGTTCCCGGATCGCGCTCACCAGTTCGGCCACGCCCAGTTCCTGGGCCTCGATGTGCCCGGCGGCCATCCTCAGTGCCGCGGGCAGGCCCCCACAGAGTTCGACGAGCCGTTCGGCGGCGGCCCATTCGTCACGGCCCCTCAGACGTCGGTCGACACCGTGGAAGGAGCGTAGGAGCGCGAGCGAGTCGTCCCCGCCCAACGCCGTGAGGGTGACGGCTTCGGCGCCACCGGCCACCAGCTCCGCGGTCGAGGTGAACCCGAAGGCGCAGGCGGCCACGACCAGGTGCGGTCCGGTGCCCAGGGACAGGGCGCGAAGATCCCTCTCGTCGGCGACCCCGTCCAGGAGCAGCAGGAGCGGCTTTCCCGTGGTGGTCCTGCGCAGCCGGCCGTGCAGGACCGACGCGTCGGTCTCCTCGCCCACGTCCCCCACCTGGAGTTCGGCGAGCATCCTGCGCAGCACCGCCGCCACGTCGAGCACACCTTCCCCGTCGCGCCAGTCGCGCAGGTCGAAGTAGAGGTCGCGGGCCTCGAACCCGCGTCCCACACGGTGGGCCACCTCCGCGAGGGTGACGCTCTTGCCGACCCCTCGTTCCCCGGTGAGCAGGGCGAGCGCGCCACGTCGTTCCCGTAGGACCTGCGCGGCCACACTCTCCAGCCGGGCGAGTTCATCGACGCGGTTGGTGTACTTGCGATCGGCGTTGGGCGCCTGGTGCGGCGGCGCGGGCGGCCTCGGCTCCATGAAGGTGACGGAGACCCGGTCTCCTTGGATGGACGTGCCGTGGTTGTCCCGCAGCTGGTAGTGGTGTCGGGGGTCGGACACCTTCGGCCTCCTAAGGGTGTGTTCGCACGCGTGCGCCGAGTGGTCACGGCCACCGCCGATCCTAGGCCCCGGGCCGGGCCCGGGGCCTAGGACGCCCCCATCTGTCCGTTTCCGGTCTCGGGTTCAGTCCACGCCGGCGGCCTCAAGGGTGCTCGCGTCCGGGGCCTTGCTGAGCAGGCTGGCGATCACCAGTGCCAACACGGCCGCGGGCAGCGCCACGATCACGCCGTTGAAGCCGCCGGGCGCCCCCGCGACCTCCCAGCCGATGGTGACGGCGGACCCGGTGATCAGGGCCGCCACGGCACCGGCGGTGGTGGCGCGTTTCCAGAACAGGACCGCCAGGACTGCCGGGGTGATGGCCGCGCCGTAGACCGTGTAGGAGTACATCTGCAGGTCCAACACGGTGGGGAAGTACAGGCCCAGGGCGATGGCGACCAGGGCGATGGCCACGACCGAGGTGCGCTGCACCACCAGGGTGCCCCGTTCTCCGATCTTGTCGCCGGCGAACCTGGCGAACAGGTCGTAGGCGACGTTGGAGGCGCCCGACAGCATGAAGGACGATCCGGTGGTGACGACGAACGCGACCGCGCCGGCCAGCAGCAGGCCGCCGATGATGGTGGGCAGGTGGCCGTCGGATGCCAACCGCAGCACGGACTCGTCGCCGTTGATGCCGGGCATGAGCACGGCGGCGGAGGTGGCCAGCATGATCACGGGGACGAACACGAAGAAGCTGGCGATGAGCATGCCCAGGGTGGAGTTGCGGGCGGCGCGTTCGTCCTTGGCCGCGGCCAGTCGCTGGTAGAGGTTCTGGTCGGCGAGCAGGAGCAGGAACAGCGGCAGGAAGTAGCCGAGCAGCTGCAGCGGGCCGAGTCCGCCGGTGGGGGTGCGCGCGACCTCGGGCAGCCCTTCCCAGTAGGCGGGTAGTCCGCCGACGGCGACCAGGATGAGCGGTACCGCCACGATCAGCGCGCCGAAGACGAGGATGGCGGAGACGAAGTCGGTGTAGGCGACCGAGAACAGACCTCCGGTGACGGTGAGGATGGTGACGACCGCCGCGACGACCAGCGCGCCCTGGGTGGGGCTGAGCGGTGTGATGAGCGCGAGGACGTAGCCTCCGCCGACGAACTGGGAGGCGACCAGACCGATGTAGGCGATGGTGGTGACCACCGCGGCGACCGTACGGACCCCGGTGCCGAAGCGGGCTTCGAGTAGTTCGGGGACGGTGTGGCGAGCCGCCCTGCGGATGCGGCGTGCGGCCAGCAACAGGACGAGGATGCCCAGGGGTGTGCCGGCGAAGAAGACCATGCCCGCCATGGGGCCGTGGTTGTAGGCGAAGTTCGCGCCGCCGATGATGGTGCCCGATCCGACCCAGGTGACGACGAGGGTCGCGATCATGACGGGGGTGGACAGGCTCCGCCCGGCGAAGAGGAAGTCCTCGCCTGTGCGGACCTTCGAGGATCGGGTGTAGTACAGGCCGATCCCGACCATCACCACGAGGTAGAGGGTGATGAGGATCAGGTGCGTCGTTTGCATGGATGGCCTCTAGAGGGAGACGGAGGGGTTTGGCTGAGGCCCGATGTAACCAGCAACGACGACAGGAATGCAATAGATATTGCATCTTATGTGACCTGGATCACCTAGAAGAGTTCCGCCTGCTCCCACAGCCGTTCGGTGCGACGCACCGCGGCCAGGGCCGTCTCGCCCCCGACCCTGGCCAGATCGGCCAAGATCGCGTGCACGATCACCATCGCCGCGGTCAGCGAGGGGAACATGCCCACTCCCTCGCTGGGCACGACGACGACGTGGTCGGCCACGGCGACCAAGGGCGAGTCCCGACGGTCCGTGATCAGCGCGACCGGCACCGATTCGTCGGCGGCCATACGCGCCGCCCGACCCAGCGCGACGGGGAGCATCCACAGATCACAGACCACCAACAGGTCGCGCTCGTCCATCCGCGCCAGGGCGTTGACCAGTGAGGTGCCGCCGGAGTCATGGAGTCGCACGTCGTAGCCCATGATCTGGGCGGCGTGGGAGAGCTGGACCCCCGGCGCGGCGAAGGTGCCCGAGCCCAGGACCAGGGACCTGCGCGCCCGGTGCAGGGCGGCGGCCACCGCGCGGACCCGATCGGGTTCGAGGGTCCGCTCCAACAGACGCAGGTTCTCCCGGTCCGAACGCACCGCCGCCCGTACCGGATCGGCGTCGGAGCCGGCGTGTTCGGCCAGCACCTCCCCCGCGCTGAGCGAGGCCAGGTAGCGCGAACGCAACTCCACGCGCAGCGCCGGCCAGCCGGAGTAACCCAACTGTTGGCCGGCCCGCACCACCGTCGCGACGTTGACCTCGGCCCGTTCGGCCACTTCGGCGGCGGTCGCGTAGGAGGCGAACCTGGGCTCGTCCCGCAGCACCCTCAGCACCCTCTCGGTGGCCCTGCCCGCGCGCCCGCGCTCCAGTGTCTCCTCGATCCAGTCCGCCATCGCCCCGTCCGTTCTTCGTTCGAGCGATCCGGACCGCCCGGTTCGCGCCGAACCCAGCGATATCACCCCCGCTGGACAACGACACCCAGATGCAACGTATATTGCATTTCATCGTCGTGGCCCATCCTACGACCGACCGTGCACCCACGCCTTGGAGGTTCCCCGTGACCGACCACCCGCGCCCCATCGTGTACACGAACACCGCGCTGCTCGATCCCGAGACCGGAACCCGCGCGCCCGGGAGCTGGTTGCTCGTCGAGGACGGCGTCATCGCGGCCCGTGGTGCGGGTGAGGTCCCGTCGAGCGTCACCGACCGGTCCGAGACGGTCGACCTCGCCGGGGCCACGCTCATGCCCGGCCTCATCGACGCCCACGTGCACGCCACCGCGTTGAGCGCCGACCTGGGCGCCGTAGGCGACCACTCCCCCTCCTACGTGGCCGCCTACGCCGCGAACTCACTGTCCGACATGCTCGGCCGGGGGTTCACCACCGTTCGCGACGTCGGCGGCGCCGACTGGGGGCTCGCCGAGGCCGTGGACGACGGACTCATCGACGGGCCCCGCCTGATCTTCGGCGGCAAGGCCCTGTCCCAGACCGGCGGGCACGGAGACTTCCGTCCACGCGGCAGGCACGGCACCGACCAGCACGGATGCTGCCCGGGGGCGGGTCTGATCTGTGACGGACCGATCGAGTTCCGCCGCGCCGCCCGTGAACAGCTGCGCACCGGCGCCCACCACGTCAAGGTGATGCTCTCGGGCGGGGTGGCGTCGCCCACCGACCGGATCGACTCCACCCAGTCCGCCGAGGACGAGCTGCGCGCGGTCGTGGAGGAGGCCGAGGCCGCCAACCGCTACGTCACCGGGCACGCCTACACCGCCCGGGCGGTCAACCGCGGGTTGCGTCTGGGGGTGCGCTGCGTGGAGCACGGCAACCTCATCGACGAGAGCAGCGTGGAGCTGTTCGTGGAGCACGGCGCGTTCCTGGTCCCGACGCTGGTCACCTACCGCGAACTGTCCCGACAGGGAGCTCGCAACGGGCTTCCCGCCGAGAGTCAGGCGAAGGTGGACACGGTGCTGCACCGGGGTCTGGAGGCCCTGCGGATGGCACACGAGGGCGGGGTGCGCCTGGTGTTCGGCACGGACCTGCTCGGTGGCATGCAGGTCCACCAGAGCGCGGAGTTCGCCATTCGCGGCGAGGTCCAGCCCGCGGCCGACGTGGTGCGCGCGGCCACCAGTGAGGCGGCGGCCCTGCTGGATCTGGAGGGCGAGGTCGGCACGCTGCGCACGGGGGCGCGCGCCGACCTGGTCGTCGTGGACGGTGACCCGCTGACGGACCTGTCGGTGCTGGCCGAACCCGAGCGTGGCGTGCGGGCGGTGCTGCGCGGCGGTGTTCTACGCCGCGGGGGTCTTTGAGGGCACGGGTGCGCCCAAGGGATCAGGCGGGGCGGACCGCGCCGGTCGAGCGCAGCAGCGCCCGGTCGCGCTTGCGGCGTTCGCAGCGCACTTCCTCAAGAGCCCTCTTGAGCTTTTCCTCGGGCGTTTCCGTTTTCTCGGCCAGGTAGTTCTCGCGGGGGCTGGTCAGTTTGAACTTTCCCATCACGACCATTCCTCTTCTCGGGGTCGGGCCCTCCGGTCGCGCCTCGGGCCGCCTCCGCGAACAATATACCCAGTGCGGCGGCGAACAAAGCGATCGTGGATCCGTGCTGGTGGTCCAGGCTGCCCGGGTCCGGGGCGTCGATGGTGACCATTCCGAAGGCGTGTTCGGTGGAACGGATCGGCGCGGCGATGAAGGTGCTGTAGTGGGCGCCGGTGCCCGCCCAATAGGGGGTGTCGGCGCCCTCGGAGCGCAGGTCCTCGACGATGACGAAACGGCCGGGTAGTTCGTCGAGGATACGGAAGGCCTGGTCACCGCGTTCGGTGCCGCGGACGAAGTCGCGGGGGCGGTCGGGGCGCCCCGCGGGGAAGCGGGGTTCCATCCGTCGCCCGTCGTTGGAGACCACGAACACCACGGCTCGTACCCCCGGTACCGAGATGAAGGCGGCCCGCAGGTCGCCGGCCACCCGCATCGCCGCGGCCTCGGCGGTCTCCACCCTCTTGTCACGGGGGCGGAAGGTGACGGTCGCGGCCAGTTCCAACAGCGGCGCGAGCGCCTCCTCCAGGACCTTCTCCCGGGCGGTGGTGAGTTCGTTGTTGTTCTTGCTGCGCCGTTCCCACCAAAGGTCGAGGGCGGGGATGACCACGCCGACGACGATGGGCGGCACTCCCCACCAGATCACGATTCCGGAGACGATACCGCCGAAGGCGACCAGGAGCCCGGACAATGTCAGGGCCAGGGGTTTGTGACGGTGCGCGATGTAACCCAGCCACGAAAGCGTGCCCAGGAGGGGGTTCACGGGCTTTTTCACGCGGCTCACTGTAGCGGGGTCGGCGCCCTTGCGTGACGAAGGCCCGGTGGGCGGCACCGGCGTGATGCCGGGTGCTCCACCGGGCCCGAGTACGGATCAGTGACGACCGGAGGTGACATCCGATCCGGGTTCGATCTCCTCGGTCGGTTTCCGGTCCTCGTCGGTCTCGCCGGTCTCCTCGACGGTCTCGTCCTGGTGCAGGTGGGCGCGCTCCAGGGCCGATCCCTCCACGTCCACGTCGGGCAGCACACGCTCCAGCCACTTGGGCAGCCGCCAGGCGGCGTCACCGGCCAGGTGCATCACCGCGGGGATGAGCAGCATCCGGACCAGGAACGCGTCCAGCAGCACACCGAACGCGAGCCCGAAGCCCACGGAGCTGATCATCATCATCTCGGAGAAGATGAACCCGCCGAACACCGAGATCATGATGATCGCGGCGGCGGTGACCACCGAACGGCCGGCCCGGAAGCCCTGCACCACCGCGAGGCGGGCCGGGGCGCCGTGCACGTAGGCCTCGCGCATGCCGGTACCGATGAAGAGCATGTAGTCCATGGCCAGGCCGAACAGGATGCCCACCATGATCGTGGGCAGGAAGCTCAGCACCGGACCCGGGTTCTCCATCCCGAGCAGACCGCCGAGCCAACCCCACTGGTAGACGGCGACCACACCGCCCAGGGCCGCGAAGTAGGACAGGATGAACCCGAGCGTGGCCACCACCGGCACGAAGATCGACCGGAACACCAGCAGCAGGATGACCAGGGACAGGCCCACGACCACGGTCAGGTAGGTGGGCAGGGCACCGGCGATCTGCTCGGAGATGTCGATGTTGCCGCTGGCCATACCGGCGACGCCGAGCGGCGCCTCGCCGTGGATGGGTTCCATGCCGCGCAGCGTGTGGACGAGGTCCTCGGTGGACTCGCTGGAGGGACCCTCCACCGGTTCGACCTGGAAGATGGCCAGGGTCTGGTCGTCGGAGACACCGATGGGCGCCACCGCCTCGACGTCCTCCAGCGCGTAGATCGCGTCGGCGACCTCGTACTGGTATTGCTCGGCGTTGGCCTCGGCCTCGTCGTCGTTGGGGCCGCCGGGCAGATCGGCGGTGACCAGGAGCGGGCCGTTCTGGCCCTCGCCGAAGTTCTCCTCGATGGCGGTGTAGGCCTTGAACTGGGTGGAGTCGACCGACTGCGAGGAACCGTCCGGCAGGCCCTGACGCAGGTCCAGGACGGGCAGGGCGATGACGCCCAGGACGATGATCGCGATGGCGGCCCGGCCGAGTGCCCGAACGTTGGACATCGGCTTGACGTGGCCGGGCCTCTCAGGAGCCTGGCCGTTGACTGAGGCGGCGCCCAGGCGGGCGTGCTCACGCTTGGACAGGATGCGCTTGCCCACCAGTCCCAGCAGTGCCGGGATGAGGGTGATGGCGACGATCACCGCGATGGCGATGGCGATGGCGCCGACACTGCCCATGAGGCCGAGGAAGCCGATGCCGGTCAGGTTCAGGCCCAGCAGGGCGATGAGCACGGTGGCGCCGGCGAACACCACGGCGTTGCCCGCGGTGCCGTTGGCCAGACCCACGGACTCCTGGAGTTCCAGTCCCTGCTTGAGTTGGCGTCGGTGCCGGTTGACGATGAACAGGGCGTAGTCGATGCCCACCGCCAGGCCGAGCATGAGACCCAGGATCGGGGTGATGTCGGCGATGGCCAGGACACCGGACAGCGCCATGGTGATCAGGGTGGCGATGCCCACGCCGACGAGGGCGGTGAGGATCGGCAGGCCGGCTCCGATGAGGGTGCCGAGCATGACCACCAGGACGACGCCGGCGACAACCACGCCGATGATCTCGGCCTTGCTGACCAGGCTGGGCAGTTCCATGGCGATGTCGTCGGCGAACTCGACGGTGGCCCCGTCGACCGGTTCCGACTCGAAGACGGAGATGACGGCGTCGCGGGTCTCCTGGGAAACCTCCTCCTGCGCGTCGGTGAAGGAGACCATCACCATGGCGGCGTTGCCGTCCTCGGAGACGGTGCCGATGCCGTCGGCCATCTCCATCAGGGCCTCGCCCTGTTCGAGCTGCTCCTCCTCGGTCTCCAGGGTCTCCAGGCCCTGGTCGATCTCGTCCTGTCCGCCGTCGAGGGCCTCCTCCATCTGGTCGAGCATCCCGGCGGCCTCGGCCTGGGCGCGGTTCTCGTCCAGTTCCTCCTGGCCGGCCTCGATCTCGGCGCGGGCGTCGTCGATCTGTTCGCGCCCGTCCTGGAGGAGTTCGACCTGCTCGGCGCGCTCGTCCTCTGTGGCGAACGGGTCTACGACACCCTCGACCCCGTCGACCTCGGTGGCGAGGTCGACCCGCTCACCGATGGCCTCCTTCTGTTCGTCGCCGAAGGGCTCACCGTCATCGGTCTCGTAGATGATGGTGCCGGCGCCGCCGCCCATGCCCTCGAACTCGGTCTTGAGGCGCTGGTTCACCTGGTCGGTGGCGGTGCCGGGGATGGAGAAACCGTCCTCCAGCTCTCCCGAGAAGAGGAAGAAGGCACCGCCGGCGGCGACCAGCAGGGCCAGCCAGAGCGCGATGACGATGCGGGCGTGCCGTGCCGAGGCACGCCCTAGTCGGTAGAGAAGTTCAGCCATGGTTCTTCCGCAGGAGTGGTGGGTGTGGTGAGCGGATCCGCTCAGGTGGCCGCGGTGCCGGTGTCCAGGGTGCCGAGGCCGTCGCGGTAGGTGCCGATCATGCGGTCGAGCAGTTCGTTCCAGACACGGCGGGATTCGGCGGTGTCGGCCCCTTGGGTGGCCCTCTCCCAACGACGGACCACGACCAGGGCGCCCCCGATGAGGGCGCCGCACATCAGTTCGACCTCCATGGGGTCGGCCGAGGGGTGGTGACGCAGGGTGGTGGCCGCGATCCGGGTTCCCAGGTCGGTGAGGGCGCGCTCGAAGAGCACGGCCTGGCGCGGGTTCAGGGCCCGGTCACCGGTGGCGAGGACGTGGCCGGCGCCGCGGTCATCGGTCTGGAAGATGCGCGTGAGTTCGTTGATCGGGGTGACCAGGTCGGTGGCGCGCAGGGCGCCCGCGACCCGGTCGAACATCGATGTGCCCTCGTCGGTCGCGGCGAGGTTGGCGTCGACGCCGTCGAGGATGACCGCGAGCATCTCGCGGAACACTTCGAGGGTGATGTCGTCCACCGTCTTGAAGTGGTTGAAGACGGTGCGTCGGGAGACGTCGGCGCGCGCGGCGAGACGGTCGACGGTGAAGTCGGTGCCGCCGATCTCGGACATCAGCTCGGCCGCGGCGTCGACGATGGAGCGCCGGTGCCGTGCCTTGAGAGCCTCACGTCGATCGAGGGCGGGCGAGCGCCGCTGTTCTGCCATGGTGCAAGACTACGGAACTCGGTGCACTCAGTGCAACGACGCACTGAGTGCACCGGATCACATCGCTTCGGACGTGTCCACCCATGGGCCCACCGAACGGACATAGGACGCGGTCGTGGCGACCATGAGCACCAGCGCCGCGACGCCGAGCAGGCCGTGGTACCACTCCCATTCCGGGCCCGATCCGAGGAAGGCTCCACCCACCATCGCCACGGCGGCGGCGCCCACCCCGATCAGCGCACCGGCCAGGAGGAACAGCATCAGCAACCGTGGCACTCGGCGGCCGGCCTCGGTCACCGCGGCCAGGATCAGCAGGGCTCCGGCGAGCCCTGTGGCGGCCGCGAGCCACTGTTCGGCGGCCACACTCAACACCGCGCTTACGGGGCGTTCATAGGCCTGGGGCGGCACGTCCGGGCCGCCGGGAAAACCCAGACGGCCCTGGGAGGCGTAGTAGGCCTTACCGAGGGCGTAGCCGAGGAAGGCCACCACCAGTGGCGCGGCGAACCATCGTGGGCGGCGGTCGTTCACGAACGTTCCCCTGTCAGGCGCGGGCCGGCCGGTCGCCGGGCCCTCACACCCAGAATAGTCCCGTGAGGTCGGGTGGGGCCTCCCCCGTTGGAGGGAGCGGTGTCCCACGGTGGGGGGAGTCGTGGCGCGCGAGCGGGCCCCGATGTCACTTGCGCTTGGCGCGGCGGCCCACACGCCAGTAGGCGCAGAACTGGATCTCGTCCTTGGGCACCCCGCAGGTCCGGGCCAGGGAGCGAACGGCCAGGACGAAGGACGCCTCGCCCACCACGTACACGCGGGTGTCGGCGGCGATGCCGCGTGAGCGCAGGTGTTCCAGGGCCCGGTCGCCGGCGGACTCACCGTAGGTGCGCACGTTCCAGACCGGGTCGGCGCCGACCAGTTCACGACGGTCAGCGGCGTCGGGGATCTCCAGGACGTAGTCGCAGGGCGCGCCGTTCAGGGAACGGGCGATCCCCTCCACGCCCGGCAGTCCGCTCTCGTCGGCCACCACCAGGACCGGGCCCGTGTGGTCCTCGACGTTGAAGATGCGCCCCTGGTCCAGCATGCCGATGCGGTCACCGGGGCGGGCCTCCAGGGCCCAGCGGGCGGCCACACCCTCGACGTCGCCGGTGGTGACGCAGCGGTGGATGACGAAGTCCAGGTCCAGCTCCCAGACATCGCCCACCCGGCGGGCGTCACGGATGGTGTAGTTGCGCACCAGCGGACGGTGCGACTCCTCGATGTCCAGCAGGCGGGAGTACCACCCCTCCGCTCCGCCCAGGGGCAGGTCGAGGGTGCCGTCCGGGGCGGTCAGGAACAGTCGGAACCAGTGGTCGAAGCCCAGGTACTCGAAGTCGTCCTCGAACCCGTCGCCGGTGCTGCGCAGGGTGACGCGGGCGAAGCCGGGGAAGGGGCGGGAGGTGGCGTGCACGGCCAAGGAACGGACCGAGGCGGCGCGGGGGTGGACGGGGCGAAAGTCGGCGAGCTTCTCGGCCATGGGGGTGCCTCCTCAAGGTGCGGGTGATCGGGAGGGGGCGTCCTCGATCCGCGGTTCGGGCTGTTCGGGGTGGGTGCGGCCACGATTCCGGACGGGAACCCGAAGGACCTCACCTTGGCCAGGTTAGACTAACCTAACTAAATTATCGAGGCCGGGTCGGCATCGAATTTCCAAGCCGGCCGGGTCGGGGTTGTGGGAACCCCACAGAGCGCTCCGTGTCACGGTGTGGGCGGGAACACGCCCCCCGGAGGTCCGAGTGGTCCGCGGCGTCGGATCAAGGGCCGTTTTTGGTCGATCTCCACAACTCCACCCCCTCAAGATGCGTTGGGTGCGTCATGGCGCTCGGAGGCCCCCAGACGAGAAGGTGGAGAACGCCGGGGCCGTCTCTCATGTCGCCGCGCGCACATCATTGGTCTTACAGAAGGGCTCATTCGGGTGTTCAGTCGTGTCGCCATCGTGAACCGTGGTGAGGCCGCCATGCGGCTCATCCACGCCGTCCGTGACATCGCCGCGGAGAGCGGAACACCGATCGAGACCGTCGCCCTGCACACCGACGTCGACCGCACGGCCGCGTTCGTGCGCGAGGCCGACCTGGCCTACGACCTCGGTCCCGCCGCCTCCCGTCCCTACCTGGACATGGAGGTGTTGGAGCGCGCCCTGGTGGAGTCGGGCGCCGACGCCGCCTGGGTCGGGTGGGGTTTCGTCGCCGAGGACCCGGCCTTCGCCGAACTGTGCGAACGCGTCGGGGTCACCTTCGTCGGCCCCTCCCCGGAGGCCATGCGCAGGCTGGGCGACAAGATCGGCGCCAAGCTCATCGCCGAGGAGGTCGGGGTCCCGGTCGCCCCGTGGAGCCGTGGCGCCGTCGAGAGCCTCGAAGAGGCCCTGGCCGCGGGTGAGCGGATCGGTTACCCGTTGATGCTCAAGGCCACCGCCGGTGGTGGTGGGCGCGGCATCCGCGTCATCAACGACGGAGCGGAGCTCGCCGAGGCCTACGAGCGCACCAGTCAGGAGGCCGCCCGGGCCTTCGGCAGCGGCATCGTGTTCCTGGAGCGCCTGGTCACCGGCGCCCGCCACGTCGAGGTCCAGGTCATCGCCGACGGTCAGGGCACCGCCTGGGCACTGGGCGTGCGCGACTGCTCGGTGCAGCGTCGCAACCAGAAGGTCATCGAGGAGTCCGCCTCCCCGCTGCTGAGCCCGGAGCAGACCCGGGAGCTCAAGGAGTCCGCCGAGCGGTTGGCCGTGGCGGTGGACTACCGCGGCGCCGCCACCGTGGAGTTCCTCTACCACCCCGGTCAGAAGCTGTTCGCGTTCTTGGAGGTCAACACCCGCCTCCAGGTCGAGCACCCCATCACCGAGTCCACCACCGGGTTCGACCTGGTGCGCGGCCAGCTGCACGTGGCCGGCGGCGGGAGGCTGGAGGGCGAGGCCCCGACCGAGCGCGGGCACGCGGTGGAGGCCCGGCTCAACGCCGAGGACCCCGACCGCGACTTCGCCCCCTCCCCCGGGCGCATCGCCCGTCTGGACCTGCCCGCGGGCCCCGGCATCCGCGTGGACACCGGTGTGGCCGAGGGCGACACCATCCCCGCCGACTTCGACTCCATGATCGCCAAGATCATCGCCTACGGGAGCGACCGCGAACAGGCGATGGCGCGTCTGCGTCGGGCGATGCGCGAGACCACCGTGATCATCGAGGGTGGTGCCACCAACAAGAGCTTCGTGCTGGACCTGCTGGACCGACCCGAGGTGATCGACGCCTCCGTCGACACCGGGTGGATCGACCGGGTGCGCGCCGAGGGCGACCTGGTCTCACACCGGCACTCCGCGGTGGCCCTGTCGGCCGCCGCCATCGAGGCCTACGAGGAGGAGGAGCGGGTCGAGCGGCAGCGGCTGCTGTCCACCGCCTTCGGCGGGCGCCCCCAGGTACAGCACGAGAGCGGTCGCCCGCTCGACCTGAAGCTGCGCGGGGTCGGCTACCGGGTGCGGGTGGCGCGTCTGGGCGCCGACCGGTTCCGGGTGGTCGTGACCTCCGGTGAGGACACGCGCACCGCCGACGTGGAGCTGGAGCGCTTCGACCGGCACAGCGGTCGCATCACCGTCAACGGCTCCCGCCACCACCTGCTCATCGGCGCCCACGGCCCGGTCCACCTGGTGGAGGTCGACGGTGTGGCGCACCGTGTGAGCCTGGACGAGGGCGGCGTGCTGCGTTCGCCCACGCCCGCCCTGGTGGTGGCCACCCCGGTGGGGGTCGGCGCCGAGGTCGAGGCCGGCGCTCCGGTGTTGGTGCTGGAGAGCATGAAGATGGAGACGGTGCTGCGCGCGCCGTTCCGCGCACGCCTGAAGGAGTGCACGGTGATCGTGGGCGCCCAGGTGGAGACCGGCGCCCCACTGCTGCGTCTTGAGCCGCTGGCCGACACCGAGGAGGTCGAGGAGGCCGACACCACACCGGTCGAGCTCGATCTTCCCTCCCCTTCCGGGGACGTCCCCGTGGTCGAGCGCCTCGCGCGTGGCCGCGAGGACCTGCTCGGTCTGCTGTTGGGCTTCGACGTCGACCCGTTGGACGAGCGTCGGGTGTTCGACGAGTACCTGGCGGCCCGGCACGAGGCGGTCTCCGCCGGGCACCGTCCCCTGGCGGCCGAGCTGGACCTGCTGGACGTGTTCGCCGACCTGGCCGAGCTGAGCCGTAACCGGCCCGCCGGAGCGGACGACGTCGGCGACACCCACGTGCACAGCCCGCGCGAGTACCTGCACACCTACCTGCAGAGCCTGGACGTGGAGCGGGCCGGTCTGCCCGAGTCGTTCCAGACCAGGCTGTCCCGCGCCCTGGCGCACTACGGGGTCACCGACCTGGAGCGCACCTCCGAGCTGGAGGCCGCGGTCTTCCGCGTCTTCCTCGCCCAGCAGCGTTCCTCCACCGACGCGCGTCTGATCACCGGCCTGCTGCGCGCCTGGCTGCAGGACTCCCCGCCCGAGTCCGAACTGCACGAGCCCACCGGTCTGGCCCTGGAACGGCTCGTGGCCGCCACCCAGGTGCGCTTCCCGGCCGTGGCCGACCTGGCCCGAGGCGTGGTGTTCTCGTGGTTCGGCCAGCCCACGCTGCGCCGACACCGCGCCGAGGTCTACGCCGAGGTGCGCCGTCACCTGCGCCACCTGGACCAGAACCCGGACTCTCCCGAGCGCTCCGAGCGCGTGGCCGCCATGGTGCGCACCACCGAACCGCTGGTGCGGCTGCTCGGTCAGCGACTGGTCCGCGCCGACCTGGACAACTCGGTGCTGCTGGAGGTGCTGACCCGTCGTTACTACGGCAACAAGGGTCTGGCCGACGTGCGCACCACGCGTGGTTCGGGGTGCACGTACGTGGTGGCCGAACGCGCCGGGGTGCGCCTGGTGTCGGCCGCCGTCGGATTCGAGAACCTGGGCGACGCGGTCCGGGGCCTGGCCGAGCACACCGAGGGCGACCTTCCGGTGGACGCCGACCTGTACCTGGCGTGGGAGAAGCAGCCCGAGGACTTCGAGGCGACGGCCGCCGCCCTGCACCAGGCCGTCAACCTGCACCCGATGCCCGCGGGCGTGCGCCGCCTGACCACCACCGTCGCCGGTCGTGACGGCTCGGTCATGCACCACCACTTCACGTTCCGTCCCTCCGCCGCCGGGTTGGAGGAGGACCGGCTCATCCGCGGGCTGCACCCGCACATCGCCGAACGCATGCAAATGGAGCGCTGGAACCGGTTCGACCTGACCCGTCTGCCGTCCGCGGACGAGGAGGTGTACCTGTTCCGGGCCGTGGCGCGGGAGAACCCCTCCGACGACCGACTGGTCGCCTTCACCCAGATCCGCGACCTGACCGAGCTGCGCGACCACGAGGGTCGGCTCATCTCCCTGCCCACCGCCGAGAACACCATCGCCACCTGCCTGGACTCGATCCGTCGCGCCCAGGCCGGACGACCGAAGAAGAAGCGGTTCAACACCAACCGGATCGTCATGTACGTGTGGCCTCCGGTCGGCATCACCGACGAGGAGATCCAGGCGATCGGGCGGCGGGTCCTGCCCACCGTCGCCGGGGCCGGTCTGGAGGAGATCCTCTTCATCGCGCGCCGGCGCGACGCCGAGACCGGTGATCTGGTCAAGACGGCGGTACGGGTGCCCTTCGACGCCACCGGTGAACCGGGCCTGGCCATCGGCGGTCTGTCCACCGAGCCGGTCGAACCGATCGACGACTACCGCCAGAAGGTGCTGCGCGCCGGCAGCCGCAACACCGTCTACCCCTACGAGCTCACCGACCTGCTCGGCGACTTCGTCGAGCACGACCTGGACGAGCACCACACGCTGGTTCCGGTGGACCGCCCCAAGGGGCGCAACTCCGCGGCGATCGTCGCCGGTGTGATCACCACCCGCACCCGACGCCACCCCGAGGGCATGAGCCGGGTGGTGCTGCTGGGCGACCCCACCAAGTCGCTGGGCGCGCTGTCGGAGGCCGAGTGCCGCCGGGTCATCGCGGCCCTGGACCTGGCCGAGCGGATGGACGTGCCGCTGGAGTGGTACGCGTTGTCCGCGGGCGCCCGGATCTCCATGGACTCGGGCACCGAGAACATGGACTGGGTGGCCGCGGCGCTCAAGCGCATCGTGGAGTTCACCCAGGACGGCCGTGAGATCAACATCGTCGTGGCGGGCATCAACGTCGGCGCGCAGCCGTACTGGAACGCCGAGGCGACGATGCTCATGCACACCAAGGGCATCCTGGTGATGACCCCGGACTCGGCGATGGTGCTCACCGGAAAGCAGTCGCTGGACTTCTCCGGTGGTGTGTCGGCCGAGGACAACCACGGCATCGGCGGTTACGACCGGGTCATGGGCCCCAACGGTCAGGCCCAGTACTGGGCGCCCAACCTCATCGCCGCCCGCGACACCCTCATGGCGCACTACGACCACACCTACATCGCGCCGGGTGAGCAGGCTCCGCGACGGGCCGCGACCTCCGACCCCGCCGACCGGGACGTCTCGGACTTCCCGCACGTGGTGGAGGGCAGCGACTTCACCACCGTCGGGGAGATCTTCTCCAGTGCGGCCAACCCCGACCGCAAGAAGCCGTTCGACATCCGGACCGTGATGCGGGCGCTGTCGGACCAGGACCATCCGGTGCTGGAGCGTTGGGCCGGCATGGCCGACGCCGACACCGCGGCGGTGCAGGACGTGCACTTGGGCGGGGTCCCGGTGTGCCTGCTGGGCATCGAGTCGCGGTCGGTGCCGCGCCGCGGTTTCCCGCCGGCGGACGGCCCCGACACCTACACCGCGGGCACCCTGTTCCCGCAGTCGTCGAAGAAGGCGGCGCGGGCGATCAACACCGCCAGCGGCAACCGTCCGCTGGTGGTGCTGGCCAACCTGTCGGGTTTCGACGGGTCGCCGGAGTCCATGCGCAGGCTCCAGTTGGAGTACGGCGCGGAGATCGGCCGGGCGATCGTGAACTTCGAGGGCCCGATCGTGTTCTGCGTGATCTCCCGGTACCACGGTGGCGCGTTCGTGGTCTTCTCCAAGGCGCTCAACCCGAACATGACGGTGCTGGCCCTGGAGGGTTCGTTCGCGTCGGTGCTGGGTGGCGCCCCGGCCGCCGCGGTGGTCTTCTCCGGTGAGGTCAACGCCCGCACCGCGGCCGACCCGCGGGTGAGGGACCTGGAGGGACGTTTGGCCGAGTCCTCGGGAACGGGTCGGGCGACCCTGGCCGCCGAACTGGACGAGGCGCGCGCCTCGGTGCGTTCGGAGAAACTGGGCGAGGTGGCCGCGGAGTTCGACCGGGTGCACAGCATCCAGCGGGCCGTCGAGGTGGGTTCGGTGGACGCGGTGATCCGCGCCGCCGAGATGCGTCCGCGCATCATCGAGGCCATCGAGGCGCACCGGGACAAGGGCGCGTAGCGGCAAGCGAAAGGGGCCCACCGAGAGTTCTCGGTGGGCCCCTTCGCGCTGAAGTGGGCCGGCACGGCGGTCGCCTCACGGCGGATGGCACAACAGGGTTCCTGCCACCTGACGGTGCGGTATTCCCTGAAGGCTGTGTGTAGAGCCCGGGGGACACTTGATACCGCGCCGACCCACCAGCTGTAACGAGCCCACCCCCTCCCCTATTCCACCCTCGGCCTCATCGATGTCCGATCCAGGTCCGAGGTGTCGAGGATTCGGCGAGAATGTCGTACCAGCGCCCTAGGGTCGGGGCATGTATCTGGACGCCATCGCCTTCGAAGCCGAAGACCCATCGACCCTGGCCCGATTCTGGTCCCGTGCTTTGGCGGCCCCGGCGCTCGATCGCGGGCCGCTCGGTGTCGAGATCGCCACACCCGTGGTGCCCCTGCTCCTGGTTCCGACCGGGCCCTCCCCCTCCGACCGCGACGGGGATCGGATCACCCGAATCCACTTCGACCTCGACGGTGGCCCCGACCACCACGCCCACGCCGAACGGCTGGTGTCGCTGGGTGCGGAGCGCAGGGACGTCGGGCAGGGCGACGTCCCCTGGGAGGTGCTCGCCGACGTGGAGGGCAACCTGTTCTGTGTCATGCCCGGCCGCCGGTACGAGAACGTGGGCCCGGTCCTGGGTTCGCTGCCGGTGGACAGCGCCCGGCCCGAGGTCGACCGGGCCTTTTGGGCCGATCTCGTCGGTTGGTCCCCGGTCGACGAACAGGGGCCGGGACTGCGTCACCCCGGCGGCGGCGGGTTCGTGCTGCAGTACTGCGACGAACTCGCGCCCAAACCACCGGGCGTGCGCAACACGGTGACCCCGATCCTGCGCCCTGACCCGGACGAGGCCTATGCCCACACCCGGCTCACCGACCTGGGAGCGCGCCCGGTGGAATCGGACCCGGGTTCGCCCTGGCGGGTGTGGGCCGACCCCTCCGGCAACGAGTTCCGGCTGCCGGTGCGCTGACCTCGATCAGTCGTCCTCCTCGTGATGGTCGAGGTTGGTGATGCCCCGACGCCAGTAGCCGTCCACCTCGCTGGTCTCGTTGCGCACGAAGCCGCGCTCCTTGAGCAGCCGGCGGATGGGCTTGAGGGTGGTGGCCTCACCCGCTGCGTAGACGAACCCGTCGCCCTCGGGCAGCTCCAATGCCCTGAACGCCTCGAACAGCAGCTCGGTGGTGCCGGGCTCGGCCTCGCCCCGGTGCAGCCAGGTGATGCGGGCATCGTCGGGGGCCTGCAGCTTCTGTTCCTCGGCTGCGTCGACGACCTCGAAGAACGCGAACACCTTGGCGTCGGCGGGCAGGTCCTCCACGTATCGGGCGGCGGCCGGCAAAGCGGTCTCGTCGACCAGGAGCACGTGGTAGTCGAACTCGCCGGTGATGTAGGCGGTGCCGCGCGGGCCGAGCACACCGAGCTTGTGGCCGGGTTCGGCGTTGATCGCCCACCGCCCGGCCGGACCGTGGTCGTGGGCGACGAAGTCGACGCTCAGGCGTCCGGCCTCGGTGTCCAGGTAACGGACGGTGTAGTCGCGGAAGATCACCCCGTCGGCACGGAAGTTGAGGCAGCGGTCGTCCTCGACGATGGGCAGCACGTGCTCGCCCTCCTCGTTGGGGAACCACAGCTTGACGTGGTCGGCGAAGTGGTCGCTGCGCAGGCCCTCGATGTCGGAGCCCTCCAGATGGATCCGGATCATGCGCGGGGTGACGCGTTCGACCTCGGCCACCTCCAGGACGCGTGGCTTGAGCGGGTACATGTCGATACGGCGTTCGTGGGTCACTTGCTCTCCTCGTGGTTCGGGACTTCGTCGAGGTCGTGGGGGTGGGGCGGCGCACGCGGCCACCACGAAGGCGGGGGCCTTCCCGGTGTGGGTCGTGTTCCGTCCGAGGCCTGCCAGAACCCTGAAACATTTCTGAGGTTAGCCTTACCTTAACGTAGGCGTGTGCGCGAGGTTCGCCCTCCGGCCGCCCGAACCCGGGTCCGACCGGTCGGCAAGGGTGTCCTAACCTGGTGGAGGCCGCCCCCACAGCACGTCGCGCCTTGCCACGAACCCGAGGAACCACCTTGAACTTCAATTCCCTGTCCGCCCTGACCTTCCGCGTGGTGGCCGTATTCGAGGCCTTCACCTGGGTCGGACTCCTGATCGGCATGTACTTCAAGTACCTGGGCAACGGCAGCGAGCTCGGCGTACAGATCTTCGGCCCGCTGCACGGCGGGGCCTTCGTGGCGTACGGGCTGGTCGCCCTGGTGGCCGCCTACCGACTCCGGTGGGGCATCCGGCCGACCCTGGTGGCACTGGCCGCGTCGGTTCCTCCGTTGGGCACGCTCCTCGCGGACTGGTGGCTGCACCGGACCGGGCGTCTGACCCCCGAGCCCGCCAAGGACGACCGAACGCCCGAACCGGTGGCCTGACCCCACCGCTCGAAACGAACCCCCGAACGGGTCACGATTCCCTTCGTGACCCGTTCTTGTCGTTCGCGCCGAACACAGGGATCTCATCGGTCACTTCAGCCACAGGAGACCACTCCTCTACCGCAGAATGATCTTCCTGAGAAGGGGTGTAAAAGGTTTACCAACTGACCGGTAACGGACAACAGAAACTTTCATTGACCCCTTTGCGTGCGGACGGGGATCCGTGTTCAGTTGTGACCGGCAAGTAACCTCCCCGATCCGAGAAGGGCTCCCCCGCTATGTGTCAGCAAGATGGACCCGCACGTCGCACGGTCCTGCAGGGAGCGGCCGTCGCCTCCGGCGCCGCCCTCGTCGCAGGTGCCGGCGTGGCCACCGCGAACGCCGACACCCGGGCCGCCGCGGCCGAACCGGCGATGTACTTCCGCGCCGACTGGAACGCCCGACCCCCGTCGAGCCCCGTCCAGGTCCTGGCGGCCCCTCCCACCCACGTGGTCGTCCACCACACCGCGACCCCCAACAGCACCGACTACTCCGAGGCCCACGCCCTGGCGCTGTCCAGGTCGATCCAGAACTACCACATGGACTCCCAGGGCTGGATCGACGCGGGCCAGCAGTTCACCATCAGCCGTGGCGGTCACCTGATGGAGGGTCGCAACCTCGCCGTCGTGGCCGTCCGCGAGGGCACCCACTGCGTGGGCACCCACGTCGCCGACCACAACGGCACCACCGTGGGCATCGAGAACGAGGGCACCTACATGGAGGAGGGCCCCACCCAGGAGCTCACCGACAGGCTCATCGAGACCCTCGCCTGGCTGTGCGGCGCCTACGGCCTCGACCCGCAGCAGGCCATCGTGGGGCACCGCGACTTCAACTCCACCGCCTGCCCGGGCGACCGGCTCTACGCGATGCTGCCCGAGCTGCGCAACGCGGTGAGCGGTCTGATGGTCGCCCAGGGCATGGAGTTCGGTACCGCCGACGTGGCGGCCGAGGACCGTCCCACCTACCCGCCGGTCCCCGAGGACGAGCCCCGGCGCGAGTTCTTCCACGGCCCCGGTCGCGGAGCCGACGACTTCACCCGCTGACCACCCGATACGACGACTCCCCGCTCGTCGTCGACTGACAGGGGGCGGCGCCACCGGAGAGGCGCCGCCCCTTCCTCGTGCCCGAATCCGGCACCTCGTTTTCGTCGGAGGGCGCCGTTAGTCTCGGAGCGCTCGACGAACTTGGAGGGGGAACCGGGGATGGCGTTGACGGAACCGATGGAGGAGTTCGCGTCCACCGAGGGAACGGTGCGTTGGCGGGCGACCGGATCGGGAGAACCCGTGGTGCTGCTGCACGGCACCCCGTTCTCGTCCTACGTGTGGAGGGAGGTCGCCGGTGCCCTGTCCGACCGGTACCGGGTCCACACCTGGGACATGCCCGGGTACGGCGCCTCGGAGAAACGCGCCGGCCAGCGGGTCTCCCTGGCCGCGCAGGGACGGGTGTTCACCGAACTGCTCGCCCACTGGGGGCTGGAGCGGCCCCGTGTGGTGGCGCACGACTTCGGCGGGGCGGTGGCCCTGCGCGCCCACCTGTTGCACCACGCCTCCTACTCCCGGCTGGCCCTGGTCTCCCCGGTGGCGCTGGCCCCATGGGGATCGCCGTTCTTCCGCCTGGTGGGCGAGAACACCGAGGTGTTCGAGCAGCTGCCGCCGGCCCTGCACCGGGCCCTGGTCACCGAGTACGTGAGTTCGGCGAGCGCCGTCGGGCTGCGACCGGACGTGCTTCGAGCCCTGGTGGACCCCTGGACGGGCGCCGAGGGCCAGCCCGCGTTCTACAGACAGATCCAGCAGGCCGACCAGGCGCACACCGACGAGATCCAGGGCTCCTACCCCGAACTGGACCTGCCGGTGCTGCTGGCCTGGGGTGAGCAGGACACCTGGATCCCACCGGAGCGCGACCGCGAACTCGCACGGCTGATCCCGGGCGTGGTCACCCACCCCATCGACGGCGCCGGCCACCTGGTCCAATTGGACGCTCCCGCCCGACTCACCGCCGCCCTGCTCGACTTCCTCCGGGAGTGACCGACCCACGTCCGCCGGAGCCGGATACCGGTGGGGCGGGTGTGCAATGGTGTGCGGTGAGCGGCGCGCCACGCGCCGCGAACCGGCCACCACGGACGACAGGAGCTCACATGTCCCAACGAGTGCAAGGTGTCATCTCACGCGCCAAGGGGGCGCCGGTGGAACTCACCACCATCGTCGTCCCGGACCCCGGACCGGGCGAAGCGGTGGTGCGGATCCAGGCCTGTGGGGTCTGCCACACCGACCTGCACTACCGGGAGGGCGGAATCAACGACGAGTTCCCCTTCCTGCTCGGCCACGAGGCCGCCGGAACGGTGGAGTCGGTGGGCGAGGACGTCACCGGCCTCGAACCGGGCGACTACGTGATCCTGAACTGGCGGGCGGTGTGCGGGAAGTGTCGGGCGTGCGCCCGGGGCCGCCACCAGTACTGCTTCGACACCCACAACGCCACGCAGAAGATGACCCTGGAGGACGGTACCGAGCTCTCCCCCGCGTTGGGCATCGGCGCGTTCGCGGAGAAGACCCTGGTGGCCGCGGGCCAGTGCACCAAGGTCGACCCGGCCGCTTCGGCGGCCGCGGCGGGTCTGCTCGGCTGCGGGGTCATGGCCGGGATCGGCGCGGCCGTCAACACCGGCGGGGTCACCCGCGGCGACTCGGTGGCGGTCATCGGCTGCGGTGGGGTGGGCAGTGCCGCCGTGGCCGGGGCCCGCCTGGCCGGGGCGAACCGGATCATCGCCGTGGACCTGGAGGACCGAAAGCTGGACTGGGCGCGCGGCTTCGGCGCCACCCACACCGTCAACGCCTCCCGGACCGACCCGGTCGAGGCGATCCGGGAACTCACCGGCGGGTTCGGTGCGGACGTGGTGATCGACGCCGTCGGCAACCCCAAGACCTACGAGCAGGCGTTCTACGCCCGTGACCTGGCGGGCACCGTGGTGTTGGTGGGGGTGCCCACCCCGGAGATGAGACTGGAACTGCCGCTGTTGGACGTGTTCGGTCGCGGCGGGGCGCTCAAGTCGTCCTGGTACGGGGACTGTCTGCCCTCCCGTGACTTCCCGATGCTCATCGACCTCTACACCCAGGGCAGACTGGACCTGGACGGATTCGTCACCGAGGAGATCGGTATCGGTGACATCGAAGAGGCCTTCGCCCGCATGGAGCGCGGCGACGTACTGCGATCGGTGGTGCGACTGTGAGTGACGCGCGAGTGGAACACCTGACCACGTCCGGGGTCTTCACCCTGGACGGCGGCTCCTGGGAGGTGGACAACAACGTCTGGTTGATCGGTGACGACGAGGAGGTCGTGGTCATCGACGCCCCGCACGACGCCGACGCCATCGTCGGGGCGGTGAACGGACGCCGGGTGGTGGCGGTGGTGTGCACGCACGGCCACAACGACCACGTCAACGCCGCGCCCGCGCTGGCCGACATGGTGGACGCGCCCATCCTGCTGCACCCCGACGACCGGGTGTTGTGGGACATGACCCACCCCGACCGCGCCCCGGACGGGGAACTGTCCGATGGCCAGGTGGTGAAGGTGGCCGGCACCGAACTGCGGGTCGTCCACACCCCGGGGCACGCGCCGGGCGCGGTGTGCCTGTACGCGCCGGAGGCGGGCGTGCTGTTCAGCGGGGACACCCTGTTCCAGGGCGGACCGGGGGCGACGGGTCGGTCCTACTCGGACTTCCCGACCATCGTGGCCTCCATCCGGGACCGTTTGCTGTCCCTGCCGGAGGAGACCGTGGTCAACACCGGTCATGGTGACTCCACCACGATCGGCGCCGAGGCCCCGCACCTGCAGGAGTGGATCGACCGGGGGAACTGAGTCCCGGTCCGGCGTCCCCGGAGCCCCGCACCCGTTCCATCCGGGCGCGGGGCTCCCGTGCTCCCCTTGCGTTCGGTCCCCTTGCCCTCAGGTTCCGGACGAGCGCTCGGTACAGACCTCGTCCGACACGGCGATCTCGTCGACGCCGAGCACCGCGATGACGATGAAGCAGTACTCCTGGGCCGGTTCCAGGGCGTTGACCCGGACGGAGGCGGCCCCCGGTTCGGCGTCGGCGACGTTGCCCGGGTCCTGTCCGGCCACACCACCGATGACCTGATGGGGCGCCTCCACACCGGTGTTGTCGGTCCACGAAACCACCACCGTGTGGCCCTGGTCCGCCAATTCGACGTCCGTGGGGCGGGCCTCCTCGACCCGGCCGGCCGCAGGCGCCGGTGGGTCTTGGGCCTCGGACGGTGGTGCCCCGCTCTCGGGGGTCGCCCGGGTCTCGGTCGGGCTCTCCCGCACCCGTTCGACCAGCGTGTCGCCGGCGTCGGGGCGCAGAACGGCCACGGCTCCCAGCCCGAGGGCGAGGACCACGACCGCCGCGACCGTGATCATGACGGCCAGTGGGCGTCCCACCGATGGGGTGCCCGGTGACCCCGACCGGAGTGGTTCGGGGGGCCGCGGTGGTGTCGGAGCCTCGGCGCGCTCTTCGCCGCCTTCGGGTGTCTCCGGGGCCGATCGTCGTTCCTCTGACGCGGGGACCGGCGGGTTCGCTCCACCACTCCAGCCGGGGAGGGCGGCCCAGGCCACGTCGGGGTTCTGCCGAAGGAACTCATCGAAACCGGCGGGCTCGGGGTCGGCGGGCACCTCGTCATCGTGGTCCTGCGCCGCCAAGGCCTCGGCGAACGCGGACGCGTCGGGATACCGTTCGTCCGGTTCCCGGGCCACGGCGCGTTCCAGGACGGAGCGCAGTCCGGCCGACAGGTCGGCACGGGGCAGGCGTGGTGGATCGGAGGCCAACACCTTGTCGCGGTAGGCGAAGGGGTCGAGGGCGGGGTCGGGCCCCTGCGCGAAGGGCGGGTGTCCGGCCAGAAGCGTCCACAACGTGGTCCCGAGTCGATGGACGTCCGAGGCCGGTCCGCCCGGTTCTCCCCGCAGGATCTCCGGCGGGGTGTGGGCGATCGTCATCGGATCGGGGGCCACCGGTTCGGGTCGTTCCCCGATGGGCAGGACGCCTCCGGCGTCGGTGAGGGTCGCCCCGCCCGGGGTGCGCAGCAGGTTGGCCGGTTCCACCCCGTGGTGGAGCAGGCCGCGTTCGTGTAGTGCCCGCAAGGTGCCCGCGACCGAACGGGCCACCGCCAGCACCTCCGCCAGGGGCAGCGGACCACGGTCGGCGAGGGCCGCGGCGTAGTCGCCCTCCGGGTGGTGCTCCAACACGGCGAACGCGCGCCCGGACGAGGTCTCACCGGTCCCGGTCACCCGGATCATGCCCGGCAGGTCCGAGAGCCCACGTGCCCGCTCGACCTCGGCCCGGCCGTGCTCGTCACGGACGACCTTGAGCACCACCGTGATGTCGTCACCATCGCGTCCGGCCAGGTAGAGGGTGGAGGACACGCCGCGGTAGAGGATCTGTGGGGAGTGGTACCCGGGGGCGAGTCTGTCGTCGGATCCGCTCGTGCTCATCGGTGTCCTCTCCGCGTGTGCGCCCCATGGCCCCGATCCCGCCACAGCAGCGGCCGGGGGTCGAACCACCAGGTCAGTCTCTTGAGGCGGGGACGGGTCGCCCGCAGGCTCCGCAGGTGGGTGCGCACGGTGGTCGCGGCGCCACGGGCGACCGCCTCGTCCACGTCCCGTCCGACGCCGAAACCGACGCTGTTGACGGCTTGGGCGAGCCGATCGAGCCCGGGGGCGTGGGCCGAAACGGGCACCCGGTCTCGGGCGGCGGCCACGGTCGCGCTGACCGTGCTTCCGGGCGACAGCGGCACCGACGCCTGGCGCAGACCGTCGAGGAGTTCGCGCCAGGCGCCCAGGACGCGGGCGGTCGGTGGGCCGGACGCCAGACGGAGCCGGGCGCGCGCCATCCGTCCGAGTGGGATCGACAGGAGCAGCGCGAGGAGGCAGCCGCTCACGGTCAGGCCGATGGTCCACCCGCGGCGGTCGGGTTCGTCTCGTCTCGGCGCGGTGATGGCGTGGTCGTCGGAGGCCGAACCCTCGTAGTCCTCGGCCTCGGTGTCCTCGGAGTCTTGGACGTCCTGTTCCGCGGTGTCCTCGGTGCCGTGTTCGTCCTGCCCGCCGGGGGTGACGGCGAAGGGCACCCAACCGACCCCGTCGAAGTACACCTCGCCCCAGGCCACGGCGTCACCGGTACGGACCTCGTACTCCCCGCCGCCCTGGTCGGTGCCGGGCGCGAAGCCGACGGCGACCCGGCTGGGCAGTCCGGCGGCGCGGGCGAGCATGGCGAAGGCGCTGGAGAACTGCTCCGACGTGCCCCCGCCGCCCTGCCCTCCGGGGGCGGCCAGGAGTGCGTCGATGTGGGCGTAGCTGTGGCCACCCGGGGTGTGGGGGTCGAAGGAGTGGGACTCGCGCAGGTAGCGGGCCAGGGCGGTGGCGCGTTGGTAGTAGGAGCCTTCGGCCGCCACCGAGGCGACCACGTCGTTGAGGATGGCGGGGGCGCCCGGTGGAAGTTCCCGGTAGACGTCGTAGATGTCACCGGCGGGCGGGGAGGCCCGGGTCAGGTCCGTCGATTCCCAGTCCGCGACCTCCCCGACGACCTCGTAGTCCTGCTCGGCGATGGGTCCGTCCATGGTGGCGACGGTGCCCGTACGGGCGTCGTATCCGGGGTCGTCGAGTCCGACCCGTCGGGGGACTCCGATGACCGGGGCCCAGGCACCGGGCAGATCCTTTCCCACCCGCACGTGCCCGGAGACGGGGGTGGCCCCGGGCGGAGGCGGCACCGGCGCGGGAAGGACGCTGTCGGCCTTGCGGTACCCGGACTCGGGCAACCAGGTGGTCCCGGTGAAGTCGGCGAGGGCGACCCAGCGCAGCTCCACCGGCCGGTCCGACTCGACGGTGAGCAGGTACTCGTCGGGTTCTGTGGCCCAACCCGCCAGGTATCCCAGGGGGTTGAGGGCCCGCGAGGAGTCCATGGGCGGGGTGAGGACGGTGCGCGGGTCGCCGGGTTCGGTCTCCCACCCGGCGAGCAGGCGGGGCCCGCCGACCACCGCGATGGTGGCGGTGAGGACGCAGATGGATCCGACGACCACGGCCCGGCGAAGCCTTGACGGGACCGAGGGACGCGCGTCCACCTGGATGCTCAGCGCGGCCGATCCCGTGGGGCCGGCCGTCCCGGGTCCCGAACGCAGGGACATGACCAGGACCGCGGCCACCCCGGTCAGAGCGATCGCGGGGAAGCCCGGTGGGGCCACGGGCCCGTTGATGATCACGGCGCCGACGAGGAGCAGCAGGCCCGGCATCAGGACGATCCCTCGGCGTCCGGCGCGCCAGGCCAGGGCGGTGGCGGCACCGGTCAGCCAGGTGGCCAGCAGCGGCAGGGTGAGGGTGTCGACGCTGAGCGGTGTGGGCGCGGTGCTGGTGAGGATGCGCGCCCCCGAGTGCAGGAGCGCTTCACCCGCGCCCCGAAACGCCCCCTCCCCCTCACCCGGAATCCACACCGCGCACACCGGCACGGCGAGCAGGGGCACCGGCACGCCCAGGAGCACCGTCCGAAGCGCGCTGAACCGGGAACGCAGGACCAGGGTGAGCACGACGGAGACGATCGCGCAGGCGACCAGGATCGCGCCGACCTGCCAAGGGGAGGCGTAGGAGGGCGCCAGGGCGACACCGCCCGCGGTCGTGGCGAGGATCGGTCCGACGTGGGCGAGCGGGGTTCGTGGCGAGGACGAGGGGAACCACGACCGTCGCACCGGTGCGGTGGGGGCGGGGGTCGTCACCGTGGCCATGGTGCCTCGTTCCAACGGTCGGCGAACGACACGGCGTCGCCGGCGGTGATGAGTGTGACGGAGGCCGGCGCGGCCGGGCGTTCACGCCCGCCCAGGGCCACCGCGTACAACCCGGGGTAGCGGTCCCCGAGCTGCGCGAAGAGGCCGAGGTCGGCCGCGTCCAGGTGGCCACTGACCAGGATGGCGGTGTCGCCCTCGCCGTGGGTTCGGGCCAGGTGGAGGGCGTCGGCCAGGTTCGCGTCGGGGTCGGGTGCGGCCTCGGCCAACAGGTCGAGCAGGGGCGGCAGACCACCGCCGCTGTCCCTGCCGCGCCCGCCGACCAACCGGAGTTCGCAGTGCAGGGCGGCGCGCACCCCGGTGGCCAGGAGGGAGGCCGCGGCTCCGGCGACCTCGTCCATTCGGTCGACGCCGTCCGGTGCGGGGCGGTCGTCGACGAGAAGGCACAGTCGGGCCTGGGAGGTGTCGACGTATTCGCGGACCACGAGCCGGTCCAGGCGTGCCGAGCTGCGCCAGTGGACGTGGCGCAGGTCGTCTCCGGGTGCGTAGTCGCGCAGGGTGTGGAAGGTGAGGGTCCCGGACCGGGCCCCGTCGACCTCACCGTCGGGGTCGGCCACGTCGCCGACCGGGATGGCCCGCAGGTACCGCCACGGAGGATGCACCCACACTCGGTCCACGGCGCCCTGGGATCGGCCGCTCGCGGCAAGGCCCAAGGGGTCGGAACGTCCCGCCCACAACGGACCGAGTTCGATCATTCCGCGGCGGAGGGGTTGGACCCAGTAGTCCGAACCACCGGTGCCGCCCCCGGACAGGGGCGCCAGGGGGACGTCGTGTTCACCGTCGGGACCCAGGACCCGTTCGGCGATCCGCACGGATCGACGTCCGATGTTGCGGGCCTCCATCCTTACCCGCACCGACCGGCCGGGGATGGTACGGGTTCCGGTCGGCAGGGATCGGCGCACCGTCACGTCGGCCACACGGCCCACGGTCAGTGCGGCCGCGACCACGGTGATGAGGGCGAGCCCGCCGAGCAGGGCGAGTTCCTGGTACTGGGAGAGGATGCCCAAGGTCAGTAGCAGCGCCCCCACGGCCGCCACCGACCACCCCCTTGTGGTCGGCATCAGCGGTTCGCCGTCGCCCCCGGTCCGCCCGGCTGTGGGGCCGGGGTCGCGTCGAGGATCTCGTTGAGCACGTCGACGCCGGTGCGACCGCCGACCGAGGCCTCGGGTGAGAGCACCAGGCGATGCGCCCAGACGGGGCGGGCCAGGGTCTGGACGTCCTCCGGGGTGACGTAGGGACGACCGCTGGTGAGGGCGAGCATGCGCATCGTGTCGGCCATGGCGACCGTGGCCCGGGTTGACAGCCCCACGCTCAAGGCGTCGTGTCCGCGCGTGGCGTGCGCCAGACGCAGGACGTACTCGTAGACCGTGTCGTCCACATGGGCCCTGCGGGCGGCGGCGCGCGAGCGGGCGATCCTCTCGGCGTCGGTGTGCGCGGTCAGGGACTCCGGTGCGACGAGACGGTCGCCGCGGATGATGGCGAGTTCGGCGGCGGGGTCCGCGTATCCGACGGTGAGTCTCATCAGGAAGCGGTCCAGCTGGGCCTCCGGCAACCGGTAGGTGCCCGACATCTCCACCGGGTTCTGGGTGGCGACCACCAGGAAGGGCGCGTCCACGCGGTGTCGGTGCCCGTCGACCGTGACCGCGCCCTCCTCCATGACCTCCAACAGCGCGGACTGCGTCTTGGGTGAGGCCCGGTTGATCTCGTCCGCCACGACGACGTTGGCGAAGATCGGTCCCTGATGGAACTCGAACTCCCGGGTGGCCTGGTTGAAGACGGTGACGCCGGTCACGTCGGAGGGCAGCAGGTCCGGGGTGAACTGGATCCGACGCCACCGGCCCTCGACCCCGGCGGCCAGGGCCCGAGCCAGGGTGGTCTTGCCGGTGCCGGGGACGTCCTCCAGCAGGATGTGCCCCTCACAGAGCAGCGCGACCAGGGCGAGCCGGACCACCTCGGTCTTGCCGAGCAGGGCGGTCCCCACGGAGGAGACCATGGAGTCGAACGCGTCCGCTTCGAGAGCCGCTTCGTCCGCGGAGAGGGGCTCGGCGGGACCTTGGAGGTTCACTGATGTCTTTCGATGTTCGTGGGTGGACGATCAGGGGTTCTGATCGGTTCCCTGGGCATCCCTCTCCTGTGGGGTCAGGGGGGTCAGGGGGTTCTGGGTCTGGTCCTGACGGCGTTCCTCGTTGAGGTCGCGTTGGGTCTGGAAGGCGCCGAACACCACGAGTGCCGCGGCGACCAGGGCGGCCAGGATCAGACCGACGATCACCGAGGGCCACACGCGTTGTCGGGTGCGCCAGTAGCGGCTGGACCCGTACAGTATGGCCGCGCGCAACTGTCGACGGCGCAGGGCGTCGGCCTGGAGGACGTAGCGCTCGCTGTCGGGCGTGCTCTGGAAGGCCTCGGGGAGCCGTGCGGGGGGCGGCGGAACCGGTGCCCCCGGTTCCGCCGCCGTCGCCTTGGGTGGGTGGGACATGTGTGTCCGGGACCGTGCCGCGGTCAGTCGAACAGGTCGTCGAGGTAGCGCTTGGTGGTCTGGTAACCGTCCACGGCGCCGTCCACCGCGTCGACCATCTTCGAGAAGCCGCGGTTGGTCATGTCGAAGGCGTTGTTGAACTCGGCGGCGCGGGCCTGGAACTTCTCGTCGCCGCCCTCCCACTTGGTGACGAGGTCCTTGGCCTGCCCGTCGATCTCCTGCATGATCGACCGGAAGTAGCCCAGGTACTGGCGTTGGTCGATGTTCAGCTCGGTGAGCTGGTCGATGTCGCCACCGACCTCGTATCGGTTCAGGCTCATGTGGTGGTCTCGCTCTCTGGTGCGCTGAGGCCCGGCCGCTGCGAAGAGCCGGGCGCGAGGGGCCCGCTCAGTTGATCGGCTTCATGAAGGAGAGCTCGTTCTGAGCCCGGGCGAAGTCTTCCTCGCTGTCGAGGTCGGTCGAGTTGACGCGTTCCTGACCGAGGTTGAGGTTGACGCCGTACTTGTCGCACCAGGCGAGCAGGGAGTTGAACCCGGTCACCAGTTCGCTCTGGCCTTCCCGGTAGGCCCTGAGAGCACCGCCCTGGAGCGCCTGCCCGTCCTGTTCCAGCGCGCCCAGCAACGACTGCAGGCGTTCCCTGAGCCCCTGGCTCTCCTCGTCGAGACGCGACCCACCTCGGGAAAGGGAGGTGGTCTCCTCTGTTCCGATCCTCTGACTCATCTACCGGTCCTTTCCTCACCGACCCCCCTGAACTGCGTTCATCGCCGGTTCAGGGGCGTTCCCACTCCGTGGAGTTCCGGGAGGTCGCCCGGTTCGGTTGTGAAACCACTCGAAAAGGGAAGGTAGTGAACCTTCGAGCCCTCTGTCAACGCGATTGGAATCGCGCCGAGCACCGTCCGATGCCCTGCGCCCCAGGGCATCCGGATGACCGTGGGTTATCCCCCAAGGCGTGACCGCCATCACCACCGCCCGGGAGGAACCCACTGGAAGGTGTCGGAGGAATTCCCTAGTCTCATAGGGCTCGTGCCCCGTGGCACCAGCCGGCCCCTCGTGCTCCCGGGTCCCCTGGCCGTACCGGTACATCCAGCGAAGCGGAAATGAGGAGGGTCGGCCATGGGCGAAGCGTCGATGATCGCGGGCAACACCGGTGAGGGGGCCTCTGGCGGGCGCGACAGCGAGCGGACGCACGAACTCCTGGCCGGGGTCTCCAAGGCCTTCGAGACCGCGATGGACGCCCTGGACGAGGAGTCGGTCGAGGCGAAGATCAACGGCGCCTTCGCCACCTACTTCGCCGACCACAAGGGCCCGGTGGAGAAGGTCGAGAGCAACGGGATCACCATCTCCAGGAACATCGTCTCCGCCGCCGGACTCATCGAACGGACCGATGGAGAGGCCGAGGGGGAGCAACGCGCCGCCATCCCGTACCTGAACCCGCGGCTCACCTCCCCGAACCAGGCGCCCCCGGGCATCGCCGCCCCGGCGTCCGACGGCCCGGTCGGTCCCGTCGCGCCCACCCACCTCCGGCTCGACGTGAACCGCTAGGTCCGGGTGTTCCCGCCCCCTCGACCACCCCACGCCCACCTCTCCGTGTCATGGAAGGCACCGAGCATGACCTCGACCCCGGAACCCTCGGTTCCCCTACTCCCCTCCGCCCCCTCGCCCCTGACCCCACCCGCCGAGAGGATCCCCGAGTTCGATCCGCCGGACACCAAGGTGCGGACGGACTCCCTCAAGGAGAGGTGCGACGACGCCTGGAAACTGACCGGACGGGTCATGGGCGACGCGGGAACGGGGCGCGCGGCCATCACCAGGTCCGCCAAGGAGTTCAGCGATCTGATCGACGGCGACATCAGCTCCGCGGGGGCCTTCAACGAGAAGGAGTGGCGCAAGGCCTGCCTCGCCCTCACCTACGCCGCGTCGATCGCCGACAGGTGGCGCGAGGACGTCGAGGAGTTCAGGCGTGAGCGCAAGAAGCTGATCGATCGGTACTCGACCGCGATCGTCATGGCGGGGCTCGCCAACGAGGGGAACCCGATGTACCGGGGAACGGGTCCGCTCCAGAGCCCACCGACGTACGGGCCCCACGTGCCCAGTCCGCGCCAGCTCGCCTACTACGAGGTGCACCGCGAGTACATGGCCAAGGGGCGAAAGCTCAAGGACGGTTTGGAGGAGACCGCGGCGGAACGGGCCACCCTGCTCAAGGAGGGCCCCGAACCGAGCAACCTGAAGGTCCTCGTGGAGGCCGGGGTGCTGGGCTGGGGCGCGTACAACATCCTGGGCGCGGAGCGGGACGTACCACTCCCGGTCTCCTCGAAGGAGGCCAAGGAAATGGCCCGGGAGATGAAGTCCTACCTGGACGGGGACAAGGAGCCGGACGCGCGCTTCCACGAGATCATCGCGGCGCTCGGCGCCGTGTCGGCGAAGGCGAAGAAACTCCAAGAGGCCGGTCGGTCCACCCTGGGGCAGCCCTACCAGGCCACGATGCACCGGCCGACCCTGGGCGAGGAGGAGCTCGACTTCCTCGAAACCTTCTACGAAGAACTCGATGAGATGTCCCCGACCGGCATCGTGCACATGATGCCCTGGTTGGAAGGAAGTTCCGGTCCGGGATGGAGCTCCTCGGAACGGGACGCCTTCGCGACCGGGGTCGCCAACGGTCTGCTCATCCTCTCCGACGAGAAGGTCGGTGGTGGCCAGTACCGCCTGCCCGATGGTGTCCAGGACTTCGCCCACGGTCTCCCCTTCAACGACTGGAGGGCGAACGGGATGTCGGAAGGACGGGCCGAGGGCGTGCGTTCGCACAACTGGCTCGCCGACGCCGAGGACTTCAGTCTCCTGCTCAAGAACGCGGACTCGGGGTTGCGGGGTGGTCTGGAGTTCTCTACCAACGTCACCCTGAGCCTGGGGCACCACCTCGACAACACCGACCTCGCGATCACCCGGGAGCGCAACGAAGCGCTTTCCTCCCTCTTGGACGTGAGCACCCGGAACGTGGAGGCCAACCACAGCATCCTCACCGGGAACGCCGAGCATCCGGCCGGCCACGTGGAGGATGCGCGCTACTCCTCCGAGTACATGCCCGACTTCAAGAACACCACCGACGCGCTCGTGGGGTTGTACGCCTTCGACTGGGCGGACGACGGCGAGGCCGCCGCCGGGCTCACCGACTGGATTCCGCGCGCCTCCGAATCGGAGTCCGGTTCCCAGCGCCGAATGGCTCGTGAAGCGGCCGAAGGGTTGATCCGAACGACGGTGAGCGACAAGGACGTGTTCGACTCACTGACCAACACCGGGATCACGGTCAAGGAGACGGTCGAGGTCGACGGTAAAAAGGTCGACGTTGAGTATCCGGACGCGGTTTTCAGTCGAGTGAACCCAAAGCTGTCCAACACCTTCGCCGACATCGCACTGGCCTACCTGGAAGATTTCAGCATCCCCGGGAACAAGAACGAACCCGAGGGCGGCGACAAAATGAAACTCGGGTACGAGGAGCGCCAGCGGTTCCTCCAGTTCGCGGCGGCCGACGACGCCACGGTGCGGAAGCTGTATCAAACCGCGGAGCTGCTCGATCTGAACAGCACGAACCAGCTCCTGGGTGAGGACGAACAGAAGGACATCGCCTACCGCAACTCCACGTTCCGCGCCCTCCTGGACGCCGCCGTGCGCGGCGACACCCTCGACCGCAGCATCGACATGGACAACGCGGAGGCCCAGGCCGCGGTGGACAAGAAACGCAAAATCGCCATGGTGAGCGGCCTTGCCTTCGGCGGAGCCAACCTCCTGTCCCCCGCAGGAGGTGGAGCGGCGATCTCCGGTATCACCACGTCGGTATTCGAGTTGAACGACCGGGTCGACCAATCGGTCAAGAGCGACAACTATCTGACAGCCGTGGACGCCGGAATCGGAGACGACTCCACCCACGCTTTCGGAGCGAACGACTACGGCCGGACCTATTCGCAGATGAACCACGACTACAAGACCAAGCTGGATCTGCTCGACGCCATGGTCCGCGATGGCCGGATCGACACCCGACAGGTGGAGGCCGTCAGCCCCCAACTCCTCACCGATGACGGGAAGGTCGTGGACTACTACGAGTTCAGCACGGACGACCGGACCGGGGCACGGGACGACAAGACCAAGATCAGCCCCGATACCGCGCTCGACCGTCTACTCAAGAGCGAGGAAGCGACTATCACCTACCCGGACAAGACGAGTCGTGAGGCCCACGAGGTAGCCGCTCAGTACTCGCAGGCCTACCACACCGGCTACTACGAGGTGATCGAAAAACTCAGTGCCGACATCGACAAGGAGGACTACAAGGAGAACACGAGTCGGTAGTCGACGCCTCTTCGCAAAGCACACCGCCCGATCCCCGTGTGGGAGCGGGCGGTTCCTCGTGTCAGAAGGGCAGGCGGATCGAGGTCACGGCCTCGTACACGCCCAGCGCCCACACGGCGGCCACGCACAGGGCGATGACGGCGACGACCTCCACACCGTTGAACAGGCGCCGGACGGAGGCGCGGGGCACGTCGGTCAGGCGCACCATGCTCAGGGCTCCGACGGCGGCGCCCGCGAGGAGACCCAGCGCGGGGAGCAGGGCCGACACCCCTCCAGAACCGGTCGAGGCGACCGCGGCCGTCACGACCAGGCCGAGCACCCCGCCCAGGCGGACCGCGAGCACGTGGGCGACCCGGTCGAAGAGCCGGGAACGCGACAGCAGGACCGTCGACACCAGGACCGCCAGCAGCCAGTCGCGCGCACCCGACCCGGTGAACGCCAACAGCACGACGGCGGCGACCGTGGCCACCACCAACCCCAGCAGGGAACCCAGCAACAACCGGTCGCCGGCGGCCAGACTCGTCTCGAACCGTTCGGTGTCGGTCCGGCCCACCTGACGCACCTCGTAGTCCAGTCCGGACAGCCCGCCCAGGGCCAGGGCGGCTCGCGGCAGGACCCCGATACCCAGCACCAGCAGGACCGCGAGCAGCCGTAGCGCCATGGGACCGTCCACGAACAGGCCCACGGCCACGAGCCCGCCCGCGGCCCCGGTGACCACGCTCAGCCCCGCCAGGTAGGGCAGCATCGCGTTGTCCAGTGCCCAACCCACGGCGGCGGGGGTGAGCGCCCCGACACAGGCGAACAGGCCCAGGGCCACGGGGGCGGGTGGCGCCGAACCCATGGCCGACACCGCCAGGGAGGCGGTCAGGGCGCCCCAGCCGCAGGCGGCGACCTGGAGCGCGTGCGCGGTTCCGGGCAGGGAACGGCGCTCGGCCACCCACAGCGCTCCCAGGGAGATCAGGAGTCCCATCGGTGCCACCGCGAGATCGACCGGTGCCGTGCGGACCATGGCCATCACCACGGCGAGCAGCAGGGGTCCGAGGGTGGCCAGGGCCAGTCCGAACCCGAGGGTGGTGGAGGGTCGCCACAACCACGCGGTCTCGTCCACCCGGTCCTCGACGGCGCCGCGTACGTCGTCGACGAAGGTCGGCCGTTCCGGAGCGGCCTCCTTGCGCAGGAGGAGGACGTCACCGTCGAGGACCCCGGCGTCGCGCAGGGAACCTCCGGAGGCCAAGGGGGTGCCGTCGACACGGGCCAGGCTCCACGCCGCGGCCTGCAGCCCCTCGGGGTCGGGTGAGCACACCCGCACGACCTGGGGCATCAGGGTCGCGACGGAAACGGTTCCGGGAAGGGCGAGATCCGCCCATTTATCCGGCCCGGTGACCGTGACCCTGCAGTATCCGCTCACGACACGCACTCCGTTCCGCAGGTGTTCAGGGGGTAGGTGATTCAAGGGGTGAGGAACGCCCGATTCCGCGGAACCGGAGGCCGTTGGATGGGATCCCACAAGATCGCGACCGGTTCTCCACAGGTCCGCACGGGCGGAGTTGTCCGTCGTCGGGCGAAGCGGAAGTATCACGTTAGCAATCGATGTGTTCCGGTGCGTCCGGCGCACACGAGCGGAAAGGCCCCCCTTGTCGACAACGTTGGTCCATCGGCCGGCGCGCCACGCGGTTCCCGACCCCGGAACCTCACCGCTGGTGATCGCCACACCACCGCAGTTGCCGGAGAGCCCTCCCGCGACGAGCTCCTCGGCGATGATCATGATGCCGATCATCACCGGCTCGGGTTCGCTGCTGATGACCATCACCCTGGGCAACCGGCCACTCTTCGCGGTGATCGGCGCGCTGGTCATGCTGGCCAGTGTCGCCGTGGGCATCGTCATGTTCGTGTCCCAACGCAACGGCCCCCGTCGGCGTATCCGCGAGCAGCGCGAACGGTATCTGGACTATCTCGACCACCTGAGGGAGACGGTGCGCGAGGTCGCCGGTCTACAGCGGGCCGCGGGCCTGTTCCGGCACCCGGCCCCGCACCTGCTCTTCGAGGCCGCACGGTTGCCCTCCCGGCGTTGGGAGCGGCGGGTGGGCGACCCCGACTTCCTACACGTTCGCATCGGCGAGGGCGTACGACCACTGACCCGAGGACTGAGCCTGAGCGTCGACAGGGCCAATCCGTTGGTCGTCTACGACCCCGTGTGTCAGGGCATCGCCGAGCAACTGGTCGACCTGTACGCGAACGTGTCGGAGCAACCCCTGGTCTTGCCCCTGCGCGAGTGCGGGGTCGTGTCCATCGTGGGAGAGCGGGCGATGACCCGGAACGTGGCGAGGGCCCTGGTCGCCCAGGTGGCCACCTTCTCCGCCCCGGAGGACGTACGCCTGGGCCTGGTGCGCCACCAGCGGCTCATCACCGAGTGGGACTCGGTGAAGTGGCTGCCGCACAACGACTTCGACGGGGTCCGGGACGGCCCGCTGCCCGCGCGTCTGGTCGCGGGCAACACCGTGGAGATGACCGAACTGCTGTCGGCGGAGATCGAACGACGCACCGTCGACATGCAGCGTCGACGCGGAGCCCCACCCGGACCGGGAACGCAGCGGCTGGTCCTGATCGTCGACGGCGAGTTCCAGGCCACCTTGTCGGGTCTGGCCGCCGAACCACCGGTGCGGTCCCTGGCGGACATCGGCATCCACCTGGTGTTCCTGGTGACCGATCGCAAGGAGGAACCCGAACACGTCGACACCCGCCTGTACGTGGGCGCCGACGGCTCACTCCGCGAGGATCGCGCGGGCCCGGGGCGCTCCCCCGGTCAGGCCGCGCCAGTGGAGGAGCATCCCCCGTTGTCGGGCCGGGCGGACCAGGCCGACCCGGAGCTGCTCACCACCTTGGCCCGAACCCTCTCACCCCTGCGGTTGGCGGCCACCGACGGCGGCGACGCCATGCACAGCACGATCGGTCTGCCGGAGATCCTCGGGGTGCCCGACGTGGCCCGGCTGGACACGACGCGGACCTGGGCCCCGCGCGGTACCGGTGACTTCCTGCGGGTGCCCGTCGGGGTGGGCCCGGAGGGGAACGCCGTCCTGCTCGACCTGAAGGAGTCGGCCATGGGCGGGATGGGCCCGCACGGGTTGGTGGTGGGTGCCACGGGTTCGGGCAAGTCGGAGATGCTGCGCACCCTGGTGGCCTCGCTGGTGATCAACCACGCCCCCGACCGGTTGGCGTTGCTCCTGGTGGACTTCAAGGGCGGCGCGACCTTCGCCGACACCGACCGTCTGCCGCACAGCGCCGGGCTCATCACCAACCTCGCCGACGACGACTCCCTGGTGGAGCGTTTCCGTGAGGCGATGTTCGGTGAACTCAACCGACGACAGCAGGCGCTCAAGGACGCGGGGAATCTGCCCAACCTGCACGCCTACGAGACCGCGCGGAGCAGACGCCCCGAGTTGGAACCCCTCCCCCACCTGATGGTGATCATCGACGAGTTCTCCGAGTTGCTCACCGCGCACCCGGACTTCGCCGAACTGTTCGTGGCCATCGGCCGGATCGGTCGTTCCATCGGCGTGCACCTGTTGCTGGCCACCCAACGGCTGGACTCGGGCAAGATCAGGGGCCTGGAGTCGCACCTGTCCTACCGGATCGGTCTGCGCACCTTCTCCGAGGCCGAGAGCCGCGAGGCCATCGGGGTCGGCGACGCCTACCACCTGCCACCCGAGCCGGGGTCCGGATACCTGAAGGTGGACACGACCGTCTTCGAGCGGTTCAAGGCCGCCATGGTCTCCCAGCCGTACGTGCCGCCGGGTCGGGACCACGAGGAGGAGGTTCCCCGGGTGCTGCCGGTGATCTCCTTCAACGGGTTGGCGGCGCTGACCCGGGCCGCCGAACCGACACGGGAGGAGGGCCTGGACGAGGAGGACCCGCGGGACGAGGTCCCCACCACCCTGCAGGTGACGGTGGACCGCCTGGTGGCCTCGGGCGCCGATCCCGTGCGGCCGGTCTGGCTGCCGCCACTACCCGCACGTATGACCATGGACGAGTTGTTGGAGCGGCTGGGTGAGGACCTGACCGGGCCCGACGGCTCCCCCGTGGAACCCGACCCGGCGGAAGTGCGGGCGATCATCGGCCTGGCGGACCTGCCCCGGGAACAGGCGCAGAGCGCGGCCGACCTCGACTTCACCGGTGGTGAGAGCAACGTCGTGGTGATGGGCGGCCCCCAGTCCGGCAAGTCGACCCTGCTGCGCACCCTCATCACCACGCTGGCCTGGCGTTATCCCCCCGGACGGGTCGCGGTCTACGCGATCGACTTCGGTGGCGGCTCGTTGACGCCGTTCGACGATCTACCGCACGTGGCGGGTGTGGCCGGGCGTTCGGACCTGGAACGGGTCCAACGGGTCCTGGCCGACGTACGCCTCCTTCTCGACCAGCGCGAGCGCGTGTTCCGACGCGCCCGGTTGGACTCCCCCGCCGACCTGCGTCAGGCCCGGGTCGACGGCCGGGTGCCCGAGGGGATCCACGGCGACGTGTTCTTGCTCATCGACGGCTGGGCCGGGGTTCGCGAGGCCCTGCAGGACGTGGACGACGTCCTCAACGACATCGTCTCGCGCGGCCCCGCCCTGGGCGTGCACACGGTGCTGACCGCTTCGGCCGGCAACCAGGTCAGGTCCAAGACGCAGTCCCTCTTCGGCGGCAGGTTCGAACTGCGCCTGACCGACCCCTACGACTCCCAGGCGGGACGCAAGGTCGCCGAGCGGATGCCCAAGGACGTCCCCGGCAGGGGTCTGCGTTCGGACGAGTCGTTCGTTCAGGTCGCCCTGCCCCGTTTGGACGGGGTCGGTGAGGACGCCGACCTGGGCGAGGCCGTGCGCGAGGCGGTGCGGGTGCTGGCGGACCGCTGGCCCCACGCTCCGGTGCCCCGGGTCCGGGTGCTACCGACCCAGGTCACCCTGGACGAACTCCTCCCCCGCCACCAGGGGCCCGAGCTGATCCTGGGGTTGGGCGAGAGCGACCTGGCCCCCGCCCTGTACCGGCCGGAGGAGGATCCGCACCTGGTGGTCTACGGCGATCCGCAGACCGGCAAGAGCACCCTGATCCGCTCCCTGGTGCGTCAGGTGATGCGACGCCCGGCCGGGGAGGTCGGCATCGTCATGGTCGACTATCGGCGGGCCCACCTGGGTCTGATCCCGGAGGAGTACCTGCTCGCCTACAGCACCAGCCCGCAGCACACCCAGGGGATGGCCAAAGAGCTGGCCGGGATGATCTGTCAACGGCTGCCCGGACCGGAGATCACCCCCCGGCAACTGCGGGAGCGCAGTTGGTGGGAGGGACTGGAGGTGTTCGTGTTCGTCGACGACCTGGACCTGGTGGCCGGCCGGAACAACCCGATGGAGCCGCTGGCGGAGTTCCTCACACAGGGCGCCGACCTGGGGCTGCACCTGATCACCGCGCGACGTACCGGTGGTGCCTCACGGTCGATGTTCGACCCTGTCACACAGACGATCGTGGACATGGCCACGCCGGGGCTGTTGTTCTCCGGGGATCGGATGGAGGGTCGGCTCGCCAACGGTGTGGCGTCCCGTCGCCTGCCGCAGGGGCGCGCCCTGTCGGCCCGCAGGGGCGTCCCGGCCGAACAGGTACAGGTGGCGTGGAGCGACCCGACCGACTAGGCGCCGGGTGGGCCCGGTGCCGGGCCCACCCCTTGGCTCACGGGTCCTACCTCACTCGTTGCAGTTGCCGCTCGGGAACAGTGTCGACCGCTCCCCCACCGCGGCGGTGACCTGGACGCACACACCGGGGGCATGGACCAGGACCGGTCCCGCGACCGTGCCGCTCTCGACGACGGAGGTCTGCGGGGCCACGCCATCGGCGCGGATACCGATGTCCATGCGGGCGGGACCGCCGTTGGAGACCACCACCGCGCAGTTGTACCCACCGGTGCTCTCGTAGAAGAGGTGCACCTGTCCCCCTGGATCTCCCGGAACGCCATCGGGCCAGCCATCGGCGACCTGGGTGTACCTGGGCACCTGGCCCACCTCGGGGTGGGCGTCGCTGCACAGGTCCGCGGGGTCGGCGCTCTGCACGGCGGTCGCCCCGCTCAGGAGCAGGCCGCCCACTCCCAGGGCGCAGGCGGCCGACCACAGTGCCCGGCGGCGCCATTTCCTCTGCGTTGTCATCGGTTCGGTTCCCTCCTGGAGGGGCTGGATTCGGTGGTCACTCGAAGGGGGCGAGGCAGCTCGACGCGCTGCGCACCGAACCCCCCTCGGTGTCACCGGGGCCCAGCGCGGTGACGGTGAAGGAGAAGCACCGGTGGGCTCCCACGGTTCGGGTGAAGGTCTGGGAGGTGGTCTGTTCCACCGTCGTCTCCGTGGCGAAGTCGACCGCGTCCCCCATGGGGGTGATCCGGTACCCCTCGGCGTTCTCCGCCGCCGCCCAGGTGACGGTCACGTCGGTACCCGAGACGCCGTGGGACACCTCGCCGGGATCGCCCACCTCGGCCTCGGGCATGGTGACCGGGTCGCTGGTGACCGACTCCCCGGTCACCCCGCCCGTCCCCCGTGAGGTCACGGTGAAGGTGTAGGTACCGCCCTCCGTCAACCCGGTGACGTCCAGGGAGGTCTGCGCTCCGGTGCGGTCGGCGGGGGCCGATCCCCCTCCGGTCTCGGTGGTGGACACCAGGTAGTCGGTGGCGTCGTCGGCCGCACCCCAGGAGACGGTGGCGGTCCGCGCGTCGATCACCTCCACCGAGACCTCCCCGGGCGCTCCCGGGGCCTCGGAGTCCGGGGTGACCTGGGACGACTGCGCGGCCGGTCCGGTGCCGTGTTCGTTGACCGCACGGACCCGGAACCGGTAGACGGTCCCGTTCTCCAGTCCGCTCACCTCGGTGTCCAGCTCGTCGCCGGCCACCGTGGTCTCCCCACCGTCCCAAGTGATCTCGTAGGAGGTGACGGGGGCGTCCGGTGAGTAGGCCTCGGTCCAGCTCAGTCGCACATCACCGTTCCCGGCCTCGGCGGTCACCGGGGTCGGGGCACCGGGCGGGCCACCGGTCTCCTCCGTCGGTTCCCCGGCCCCTCCCGCCGCGTTGGAGCCACCGCCGTCCTGCCCCGGATCGCCGCCCGCCTCGGGCAGGTTCTCCGGTCGTCCCGTCCCGGGGGCGTCGGAGGACGTGGGGCTCTCTCCTCGCAGTTCGCCCGGCCCGGGCGGGGGCTCAGCGAGGTCGACCAGGGTGGCCTGTCCGGAGGGGTCGATGACCGCGGCCGCACCGGTGTCGGGGGCGCTGACGAACAGGCTGCCCTCCCGGGCCTCCAGTTCGAGGGGTCCCTCGGCGTCGGGCAGGGTGACCGTGTCGAGTTCACGACCGTTGGGCGTGTAGGACCGCACGACGCCCTCGTCGTCGTAGGGCACGTACACACGCCCCTCGAAGGGAACGCCGAGGCCGCCCCCGGGATGGCCCAGAGGGAACTTCGAGGTCTGCGCGGCGCCGTAGGGGTGCAGGAGGGTGACGATCTCCCCGTCCTCGGTCTTGGTCACCGCGGCCATGTCCCCATGGGTGCGAGCGGGCATCTGTGAGCCCTCCAGCGTCACGGGCATGGTGACCATGACCGGTTCGTCGCCCTCTCGCATGGCGACCGCCCGGTCACCACCGCGGTCGAGCACCATGGCCCCGTCGTCGAACACCGTGACCCCGATGTCGGATCCGGGTGAGGAGACGGCCACGGTCTGTGTGATGGCGGCCTCGCCCTCGGTGACCTGGATACCGACCGCGTTGCCCTGGGCGGGCACACCCAACCACAGGGTGTCGGAGTCGTCGAAGCCCCCTCCCACCAGGGGGCCCTCCAGGGTGAGGGAGGCGCCGGTGGCCTGGAGCGTGGCCGGGTCGACCGCTCTGACCTCCCCGGCCGCGCGATCGACCACCACCGCCGCCGATTTTCCCAAGATGACGGCGAAGTCCCCTCCTCCGAGGTCCAGTCTCCCGGAGAAGCCCAGGTCATCGAGGTCGACCGAGGTGACCCGACCCGTCTCGGGATCGGTGAGCAACAGGTAGTCGTCGTTCTGCTCGACCTCGACCCGGCCGCCCTCGGATTCGGGCAGGGACGCCACCAGGTCGATCTCGGCGTTGTTGCCGTTGACGCGGATGGCCTCACCGACGGACGAGTTCCACAACCAGGCGGCGCCGTCGGAGACGTCGTCCTCCTGGCCGAGGGCACCGACCCCGAAGGCGGTACCGACCAGGGCCGTGGCCATGATCGTCAACACCAGCCCGGAGGAGCCCGCCCGGGTACGCCTGGCGAGTGTGCCGAGTAACCGTTTCGATCGCCCGAATCCAGCACGCGCCGACTGATGGCTCACGATCTCCACGCTCTCCTTCGACTGTCCACGCCGAACGCCTTCCGCCCTCCAGGCGGCAAGGGAGGTGGAATCGACCGCATCGGGGGGCGATACGGGCATCTGTACAAAACCAGACGCCCCGGAAGACGTCAACGCGAATCCCCCGCGACACCGCCGGGGATGACAGGTCGGTCCCCCTCGGGTTTCCCGACCATCGTGGCCGCCATCCGGGAGCGTTCACCGCCTCTACAAGAAGAGATCCTGGTCAACACCGGTCACGGTGACTCCACCGCCCTCAGTGCCGAGGCCCTGGCGCCCGATCATGCCCGGAGCCCCGCACCGGTTCATCCGTGTGCGGGGCTCCTGCGTTCTTCACTCAGCCCAGCCGAATCTCCAGCGGGTCCTCGAAGGAGAGCGTGTCCTCGACCTGCAGGGTGACCGGTTCGGTTCCCTCGGGAACGTCGAAGACCGCACGTCCGGAGGACTCGTTACCCGGGTTGATCTGTTCGAGGAAGAAGTCTTCCTCACCGGGGACGTATCCGGCGGAGTGCTCGTTACCGTCGGCATCGATCAAGGACAGCGCGGTCTCGTCGAAGTAGGTGGCTTCCGTACCGCTGTTCTCCACGGTCACGTCGACGATGACGAACTCGCCCTGAGCCTGTTCCTGGGAGTAACCGTCGCCGACGGCGCCTGCCGTCTCGGTTCCGTTCACGGTGACGAGCCAGCTGCCGACCTCCCCGGGTTCTCCGACACCGACCGTTTCGACGGACTCTTCCTCCGGGGCCGTTCCTCCTCCGCCTGCGGTGCTCTCGGTATCCTCCCCGCCACCTCCCGCGGTGCAGGCGTACACCAGCACGCAGAAGAGGAAGATCCCGAGCAGGATCCAGGGCCACTTGCGCCGCTTCTTCTTCGCGACCGGCGCCATCGGCGGTGGCCCGTAACCCTGCGGAGGCCCGTAACCCTGTGGTGGAGGGAACCCCTGGGGCGGCGTGTATCCCTGGGGCGGGGCCGCTCCGTGCGGGGGTACGTAGCCCTGGTTCGGGCCGGGCCCATACGGCTCGGGCTGTTCCGGATCTTGGCCGTGCTGCATGCCACCCATGGCGCTCCACCTCCGGGAGAGAAGGAACCAAACCCAGGTCGGGCGGGTTCAACCTCACTCACAAGATTGAGTGTTACGCCCGGGTAAGTAGCACAAATTCCTCAAAAATGTTCACTTGGAATGCGGCCGGGAATTCCCAATTCCCCGGAAAATTCAATTAGCCGAGGCAACCTCCGGATAGGGTTACCCGAAGAAACCAGGGATTTCTCCCTGAACCGGCCTCACACACCCCCTCCCATTCCGGGTTTTCACGCGCTCTAGATGGTGGAGGTGGCACGCGATACCCTTCCTTGGCTTCGACGCGACGTTCATGATCAAGGCCGAATTTTCGGTGATCCCGGGACGGCTCGGCTTGTCGGGGGCGGTGGGTCAGTCCAGGAACAGCTCCGCGACGACTTCACCGTCGAAGACCCGGCCGGTCTCGCGGAAGCCGAGTTTGCGATAGAACTCCGCCGGGCCACCTTCCCCCGGCACCCACATCACGGTGACCCGCTCGTTTCCACGACCGCGCGCCTCCGCGAGGAAGGACCGCACGGCGAAGCGCCCGTAGCCCTTGCCCTGCTCCCCCTCGGCGACGTTGAGCCGCCACAGGCCACAGCGGAAATCGGGGTCGTCCTCATCGGAGACGAAGTCGGCCATGACGAAGGCGACGGGGCGGTCGCCGTCCAGGATCAGGCGGGTCCACACGGTCTCGCGGGAGGCGTAGGCCTCGGCCAAGGAGGTGACGACGGGGGCGACGAAGGTGTTCTGGTCCTCACGGACCTTCACCTTGATGGCGGTGACGACGTTGTCGGGGGTGATCTCCACGGCGTGGAGAGAGGGGGTGCGCATCCGAACACCGTAGAGGTCCGCTTCCACGGTTCCCACCCGTTTTTCACGCCCGGACACGGGTGCGCCCCGGGACCGGGTGGTCTCGGGGCGCACCTCTTCGTGCCGAGGATCAGGCGGCGCCGTCGACGGCGGCCGACCAGTGCAGGGCCTGCCCGACCTGACCGAACAGGCCCTTGGGGTGGTTGCGGAACAGCGGTTCGGTACCGAACAGCACCACCGCGGCGCCGGGTTCGGCGACCCCGCTGACCACGGACGCCTGTCCGGCCGCGTCCTGCCGACCTCCCGTGCCATCGGCCCCGGGCCGCCAGTGCCCGGCGACCAAGGGGTTCTCGGCCGCGTAGGACTGTTCGACCGTGACGCCGTCGCCCAGGTCGGTGAACCACCCGGGCGAGTACACGAACCCGTACCCGCCGGTCCCACCCAGGACCCCGTCGCCGTCGTCCACACGCACCACACCGTTGGCGTCGGAACGGCCCGAGTCACGGGTGGCGTCCAACAGGCCGGCCGCCTCGTTGAACCGGGCCCCGGTCGCGCCGCGCGCCACGACCCCGCCCCGTTCCAGGAACGTGTCCAGGGCCGCCCTCGCGTCCTCGTTCAGGTCACCGTGGACCAGGCCACCGGCCACGTACAACACGTCGATGTCGGACCAGTCGAACCCGTCGTTGAGCACGGCGGTGGACACCGTGGTCACGTCGAATCCCAGCTCGCCCAGGGTGAAGACCTCGTCGGCGGCCCCGGCCACGGCCACCCGGACAGGCCCCAGGACGGGACCGTCCGGTGCGGTGTCGGCGGCGGTGAACACCGCTCCGTGGCGTTCGGCGACCTCGGCCACCGTGTCGGCGGCCTCGGCCGGCACCCACACCGTTCCCTGACCTGCCTGGACCGGCTCCACTCCGGCCTCGACCAGGTCGTTGAGCGCCGCGACGTCCGCGGCGTCGTCCAGTCGCAGGTTCCAGTCGCCCTCACCCTCGACCCTCCCGGTGGGATCGGCGACCGCCACCGCGGTGCCGGTGGGCGGCTCGGACTCGACGGCGGTCACGGTGGCGCCCCACAGGCGCCCGTGGCTCCACCCGGAGATGTCGTACATCGCCTCCACGTCGTCGCTGATGTCGCGTCCGTCCTCCAGCAGGACGTTGGCCATGCCGCGTTTGGGCTGATGCATGTCCACGACGTAGGACCCGGCCGGGTAGACGGCGCCGTCCAGCTCGAACCCCTCGTCGGCGCGTTGGACACGCACGTCGTTGGCGACGAGGAAGTCGACCAGGCGTGCGGCGGCCGGCACGGATCTCTGTCCCTCCCCGGCGGGGATCACGTAACCACGTGGGAAGTCGGTGGTGTACACGTCCTCGGGGCCGAAGCCCGGCACCCAATCCCGGGGCGGGACGACCTGTTCCTCACCGTTGGCCCCGCGACGGAACACCTCGATCTGGTCACCGACCAACTCTTCGTGGTTGTCCTGGGCGTAGTCCAGGGTGGCCTCGATCGTGGCGGCTGAGATGTCGGTGTTGATGGCGCTGCGCCGCCGCAGTTCCTCCTCCGGCAGGTCGTAGTCGGCGTTGTTGACCCGCATCGGAAACTCGATGGTGGCCGCGGCGACCGCGCCCTGGTAGGGGGCGTACATGGGGGTGAAGATGGGCGGCCAGTCGTCCCAGCCGTCCTCCTGGTCCCGGAAGGGGATCTGTGGCGGTTCCACCCCGTCCTCCTCGGGGGTGTACCCCAGGTCGAGGACGGCCTGCTCCATCTCTATGGCGTTCGCGTAGGTGTTCTTGATGAACAGGTCGTACTCGTAGTTCTGGCCGTGCGGCGGCGTGGTGGGTTCGATGAGGGTGCCGTTGACGTACCCGTGCTGGTCGATCATCACCACCGGCCGGGTGTCGATCATGACCTGACGGATCGCGGCCGACTCCGGTTGGGAGACGGTGACGAAGTCACGGTTGAGGTCGAACCCGGCGCTGTTGGCGCGGGTGCCCGCCACCCGACCGTCCGGGTTGGCGGTGACGGTGAAGTACAGACGTGAGGACTCCAGCAGTTCCTCGGTCCGTTCGTCCTCGGCGGTGGCCAGCTCCTCGATGACGCGCAGCGAGGCGTCGGTGCCCTCCCATTCATTGCCGTGGATGTTGGCGTTGACGTGCACCGGTGTCTTGTACCGGTCGATCAGGGTGTGGTCGCGGGCGGCCCGATCGGGGTTCTCGGAGATCAGCTCGCGCATGCGCCGCTGATGGCGGGCCTCGGCGCGCGTCTCGGGTTCGGTGAGGGTGACCAGGTACAGGTCGCGTCCCTGCACGGACTCACCGATGATCTCGGCGCTGACCCGGTCGGAGGTCTCCTGTAGGTCGTTGAGCGTCGGCGCGATGTCGTGGAAGGGGACCAGTCCGAGTTTGACGGAGTGGTCGTCGGGATCCTCGGGCGGGACGGGAAGCTCGTTCTGACGCGGGTAGGCGGCGTCCGCCTCGACCCCGGGCGCGGACGGGGGCTCGGCCAACGGTTCGGCGGTCAGGGACTCCGCACCGGCGGCGACCTCGTCGCGTTCGGGGCCGTTGGCGTCGTCGCGGGGTTCGGCGAGGGCGGGCGTGGGCGCGGCCATCAGGCACAGGGCCGCGAACGCGGCCGTGGCTCCGGCGAGTGCTACGGGACGGGCGGTGCGGCTATCGGGGGGATTGTGCACGAGGCTCCTCCTGTGGTCTTCGACGTTCCTACCTGTCCGGTGGGGCTGCCACAAGACGGCCAGGGTCGACTTTTCCGTGTCCACCCGCGACCTCTGCCGGAATGTCGGTGCCCCCGTTTAGGGTGCGCACCATGGACGAGCACCTCCCCACCGGTACCGAAGCACTGATCGACGCTCCGGCGGCGGCCTGGACCGCGATGTCGCGGGAGCTGTCGGAGACGACCGGCACCTACTGGCTGACCGTCACTCGCACCGGCTCGGCCCCGCACACGCGGCCGTTGCTCGCGGTGTGGTCGCGCGGACTGCCCCACTTCGCGTGCGGGCCGGACAGCGCGAAGGCGCGATCGCTGACCGAGGGGGCACCGGTGAGTCTGGCCGTGTCCACCGGCCGTTGGGACGTGGTGGTGGAGGGCCCCGCGGAACGGGTACGCGACCCCGAGAAGGTGCGCGTGGTCGCCGAGACCTACCCGGTGGTCTATGGGTGGGCCCCGCTATCCGAGGGAGATCTGCTGGTCGGCCCGGACGGAGCCCCCACCGCCGGTCCCCCGCCTTACGCGGTGTACGCGGTACGGCCGAGCACCGTGTACGCCTTTCCCACCGACACCACCGACCACGGCCCCACCCGCTGGCGGTTCGAGCGCCCATGACCACGGGGACGCGCTCGTAGGTGAGGATCGGGGATCGCGGGGTAGGTCTTCCCAAGAAATTCGAGACCCCGACGATCGCAACGGCTCCACCCCCGGGAGGCATTAGTGCGCATCAGTATCGTTCTCTCCGTCCTCGTCGTGCTGTGGTTGGTGATCGGTCTGGTAGCGGCCTTCCAACGCGGCTACTTCAGTCCAGCGGACACCAACTGTTCGACGCTGGGCAGCACCGTGGTGACCGTCTTCGTCGGCCCGCTCAACTACCTCGGGGTCAACCCGACCATCGAGTGCCCGACGCTCCCCCAGCCCTCGGAGTGAGCGGCGGCTCCGGGGCGGTTTCGCGACCGGGGGCACGAAACGGAGTGCCGTTTGGGCCCGCGCTTCCGTAACGGGCAGGATGTCGGGTATGGATGTTCTCAGCAGCCGCGTGATGATCCACCCCACCGATCCGACGCGTAGCCGTTCCTTCTACCGTGACGTGCTCGAACTCGGCGTGCACCGCGAGTTCGGGCCGCCCGACGCGCCAGGAACCGTGTTCTTCCTCGGCAACGGCCTGTTGGAGGTGTCCGGGCACGCAGAATCCTCCGGGGTGCCGTCGATGTCGCTGTGGTTGCAGGTGCGCGACGTGCGCGCCGAGTACGCCCGGGTGACCGCCCTGGGCGCCCGGGGGCTGCGTCCCCCGCAGAAGGAGTTCTGGGGGTTGGTCGAGGCGTGGGTCGCCGACCCGGACGGGGTGCGCATCGTCCTGGTGCAGGTTCCGGACGACCACCCGTTGCGCCGGGACCAGCGCGAGTTCTGACCACCGAACGAGCCTGACGCTCGCCCGCCCGACCCGTCGCCATCACGCGCCCGACGACCCCGCCGACCCCCACGGCGGGGTCTTCCTCGTTCGCGTCGTCTCCTCAACAGCGCCGGCCCCCACGTGGTGAGGGGCACCACTTCACGACGACACGCCGCGCCACGATCCGGCACCCTCCCGTGCGGCACGGGCAGACTCTTGACCATCCCGTGCCGCCCCAACGGCCCGGGCCACCTCCCCTCTCCCCCCGTATCCCCCATAGAAGACGACACCACCGAGAGAACGGAGTCCATGTGCGATCCGAGTGGCCGGGAGTAGGGGCACTTGCCAACAGGTGGAACGCGACCCGCCGGGCCCGTACCGAACAGGACCGACGGCGGGAGGCCGAGCGGGCGGAGAGCCTCCCCGTCGACGAGGGCACCGAGACGCGGGACGACACCGGCGCCGGTGACCTCCTGCGCGTGGTCAGCGACACGTGCTGGCGGCTGTTGATCATCGGCGTGTTCGCCGGCCTGTTGGTCTACGGACTGATCCACCTGTCCGTGGTCACGCTTCCGGTGATCATCGCGGTGTTCCTGACCGCGTTGCTGATGCCGCTGGCCAACCGGCTGCGTCGGCCCAACATGATCCGACGCGCGGGGTTCGGCCGGGGCGCGTCCACGACCATCACCCTGCTCGTGGCGTTGATCGTCTACAGCGTGGCCGTCACCCTGATCGTGACGCCCGCGGTCGCCGGCTTCGGTGGCCTGGTGGACAGCGTCAACCAGGCCATCGCCCGGATCGGGTCGATTCAGCTGCCGTTCGGGCTCGATCCGGCCCTGCTCACCGAGGCCATCGACAACGCCTGGGCCCAAGCCAGGTCCCTGATCTCGGACAACTCCGACCAGATCCTCAGTGGCGCGTGGACGGCGACCACCGCCGTGTCCCGGATCGTGCTCGGAATCGTGCTGATCCTCGTCCTGACGATCTACTTCCTGCACTCGGGCGACAAGCTCATGGAGTGGATCGCGCGGCTGTTTCCGCCCCGTTCTCGCCCGGTCCTGCACCGCTCCTCCCGAGTGACCTGGGACGTCATGGGTCACTACGTTCGGGGCGTGGCGCTGGTGGGCCTGTTCGACGCGGTGGGCGTCGGTATCGCGCTGCTCCTGTTGATCGACACCGGCCTGGCGGTCCCTCTGATCGTCCTCACCTTCGTCGGGGCGTTCCTGCCGGTCGTCGGCGCGTTCGTGAGCGGTCTTCTGGCCGTTCTGGTGGCCCTGGTGACCGAGGGCTGGATCGTGGCACTGATCATCCTCGGCGTCGTGCTGCTGGTGCAGCAGTTGGAGAGCAACGTCTTCGCGCCGCGCGTCTACGGCCGATCCCTCGACCTGCCCTCCGCCGTGGTGTTGATCGCGCTCACCGTCGGTGGTTTCCTCGGCGGCGTCGCGGGGTTGTTCCTGGCCACCCCGATCGCCGCGGTGCTGGCGGCGCTGCTGCGCGAACGCCCGGGGAGCGGGCCGGACACCGCGCCCCTCTCCGAGCCGGACGGTACACCTACGCCCTAGTACACCGAGGTGGCTCCGGTGCCGGGCCCGTAACCTGACTCCATGATCAAGCGCGAAGATACCGACCTCGACGTCGACGCCATGCTCCAAGACCTGCGGACGCTCGTGGAGGTCGAGTCCCCTTCCCGGGACCTCGCCGCTCTGCGAAGGTCGGCCGAGGCGGTGGCCGCGCTGGTCGAGCACCGCCTGGGCGGGCGCGCCACCCTCGTGGACGGGCCGGCCGGGACGCACGTGCGCTGGTCGGGCGGGGGTACGCCCCGGGTCCTGGTGCTCGGCCACCACGACACGGTCTTCCCCTTGGGCACCCTGGAGCACCGCCCGTTCCGGGTGGAGGGCGGTCACGCCACGGGCCCCGGTGTCTACGACATGTTGGGCGGCCTGGTGCAGGCGATCCACGGTCTGGCCACGTTGGAGAATCCCTCCGGGGTGGAGCTGTTGGTGACCGCCGACGAGGAGGTCGGCTCGCATTACTCGCGGGCGCTCATCGAGGAGCGGGCGCGGGCGTGCGACGCGGTGCTGGTGTTCGAGGGCGCCACCGCGGACGGGCACCTGAAGGTCGCCCGTAAGGGCTGCGGGACGTTCGAGGTGGCGGTGCGCGGCGTGGCCTCACACGCCGGGTTGGAACCCGAGGCGGGCGTGAACGCGCTGGTGGAAGCCGCCCACCAGGTCCTGGCGATCGCCGCGTTGGATCGCCCAGAGGTGGGCACGACGGTGACGCCGACCGTGGCCGCGGCGGGGACCACCGACAACGTGGTGCCGGCGGAGGCCACGATCGTGGTGGACGTGCGTGTGCCCTCCGCGGCGGAGAAGGACCGGGTGGAGACGGCGTTCGCGAATCTGAGCCCGGTCCTGGCGGGCGCGGAGCTCACGGTGACGGGTTCGGTGAACCGGCCGCCGATGCCGCCGGAGGGGGCGGCGGAGCTGCTGGCGAAGGCCCGGTGGTCGCTGCCGGGAATCGAGGGTGTAGCGGTGGGCGGTGGCAGCGACGGCAACTTCACCGCGGCGTCGGGCGTGCCCACGTTGGACGGGTTGGGCGCGGTCGGAGGCGGCGCGCACGCCGACCACGAGTACCTGGTGGTGGACTCCATGGTCGAGCGCGCGCGGCTGGCCGCCGACCTGGTGAGGGCGATCCGCACCTGACCCACGGAGTCACCGGATCAGAGGAGTTCGGCGAGGAGGGGGATCTGGTCGGGGTCGGCCAGTGCCGAGCCGACCGCCACCATCCGCGCCCCCGCGTCGAGGTACTCCCGCGCGTTGCGGGCGTCCATGCCGCCGGTGGCGACGATCCGCACGTCGGGGAAGGGCCCGCGCATGGCACGGAACCACTCCGTGCCCAGGGCCGTGGCGGGGAAGGCCTTCACCCAGTGCCCGCCCGCCTTCAGCACGCCCTGGACGTCGCTCGGGGTGGCCACCCCGGGCAGGTGTGGCAGGCCCGCGGCCTCCGAGGCGGCCATCACCTGGGCGTCGAAGCCCGGGGCGACGGTGAAGGCGGCGCCGGCCAGGGCCACGGCTCGGACCTGCTCGGTGGAGATCACGGTGCCCGCGCCGACGGGGTGGCCGCGTTCGGCCCCGGCCCGGACGGTCGCTCGCAACGCCTCCAGACCCGCTTCGTCCCGGGCGGGTACCTCGATCGCGGTGACACCCAGCTCCCAGGCGCGTTCGGCCAACGCGACGGTGGTGTCCACGGGCATGCCGCGCAGGATCGCCAGCACGCTGTGTCCGGTGAACAGGCCGTCCAGACCTTCGTCACTCATGGTCGTCTCCTCTCATCGCGGCCATCGCCGCGGAGGCTCGGTCGATCCACCGCTCGTCGGGGACCGACAACAGTTCATCCACCTGTTCCGGAGGGGGTGGGGCGGCGAGGTCGCCGGTCACCCGTAGGACACGCCCCGCGCACAGGTGCCCCAGTCGTAGGCGGCCCGTGGTGTCCAGGTCGCGCAGTTCACCGGCCAGGTACCCGGCGGCGAACGCGTCTCCGGCACCCACCGGTTCGACGACCTGCACCACCGGTGCGGGTACGTGGAGTTCCGTGTCACCGTCGAACGCGGTGGCCCCGTGTTCGGCGTCCTTGACCACCAGACGGTCCACGTCGGGCAGGAGTGAGCGCACCTCGCGGGCCGTGGTGGTACCCCACAGTTCCTCCGCCTCGTCCCTGCCGACGAAGACGAGGTCGGCGAGCCGGGCCAGTTCCAGCAGACGGGTGGCCGCCCGCCCGGGGCTCCACAGCCGGGGCCGGTGGTTGACGTCGAAGCTCACCCTCACGTCGGGGTCGGTGAGCAGGCGCTCGGCGAGGGCGTCGCACTCGGGTGAAAGGGCCGGGGTGACGCCCGACAGGTGCACCGTCCCGGCCGAGCGGACATGGGGGTGATCGGCGATCTCGGGCCCGAGCGCCGAGGCCGCCGATCCCGCCCGGTAGTAGTGGACCGTGCTCCCCGAGGGCGAGGGGTCCTTGGCGATCAGGCCCGTGGGCCGTTCGGGGTCGACTCGGACACCGGACACGTCCACGCCCCGATGTCCCACGCTCCGCGTGACCACCCGCCCGAAGGGGTCGTCGCCCACGGCGCTCAGCCAGGCGGACCGGTGGCCCAGTTCCGCCAGTCCGCAGGCGACGTTGGACTCGGCGCCGGCGACGCCCATCGCCAGGTGCGGTGCCCGGTCCAGGGGGACCGGTTCGGTCGCGGTGAGCAGCAGCATGGTCTCACCGACACAGGTCACTCGGTGCGTCACGGGTTCCCTCCGAAGTACCGGACCGGCGGGGCGCCGACGTCCACGGGCACTGCGAAGAGCGCGCCGTCGAAGGGGCCGGGGTGGCTCAGGCCCACCGTGGCGGAGGTGACGAACATCCGGGGTCGCGGCCCGTCCACGACGCACACGCTCGTGGGTTGGGCGGCGGGCAGGGTGACCACGCGTTCCAGGGTTCCGTCCGGGTCGTAGCGGTGCACCCGACCGGCTCCCCAGACGGCGACCCACAGGTGTCCTTCCGAGTCGACCTGCATCCCGTCGGGGCCACCCTCGTCGACGCGGGCGAAGACGGACGGGTTCGTGGGCTCCCCGGTCGCGGAGACCTCGTAGGTGTCGATTCTGCCCGCGGCGCTGTCTGCGAGGTACATGCGGGAGCCGTCGGCGGTGAAGGCCGGTCCGTTGGGGACCGTGTAGCCGTCCAGGACCCGGGTGACCCCGCCGTCGGGGTCGGCGCGGTAGAGCGCACCTGCGCCGGGTGTGCCGTCATAGGCCATCGACCCGGCCCAGAACCTCCCCTGGGGGTCGCAGCAGCCGTCGTTCATCCTCATCGGTGTGGCCGCCTCGTCCTCGGGCCTGGCCAGCCATCGGGGTCGGGCGCCCTCGGCGAGCAGCGCCACCCCGGTGCCCGCGGCCGCGACGTAGGTTCCCGGCCGGTCCCGTACGGGGGCGACCGCGCCCAAGGGCACGTCCAGGTCGACGAGCACCTGGGCCGATCCGGGCAGGCCGGGGTCGAGCCGCAGGAGCCTGCCGGTGAGGATGTCCACCATCAGCAGATCCGGTCCATGAAGGCGCAGGCCCTCCCCGAGTTCGAAGCGGTCCGTACTCCAAGGTTCGTGTCGCATCCGTGTCACCTCCTCCTCACCACTCCGCGAAGGAGCCGTCGTCGTGGGTCCACAGCGGGGGCCGCCAGCGGTGGCCCTTCCGGTCCGCCCTTCGCACCGCGTCCTCGTCCACGTCCACGCCCAGCCCCGGGGCGTCGGTCCTGTGGATGTGCCCGTCGGGGAAGGCGAAGACGTCGGCGTCCAGGACGTAGTCGAGCAGTTCGGCGTCCCGGTTGTAGTGGATGCCGATGCTCTGTTCCTGGATGAGGAAGTTGGGGGTGGCGAAGGCGACCTGGAGGCTCGCCGCCAAGGCCAGGGGGCCGAGCGGGCAGTGCGGTGCCAGAAGGACGTCGTAGGTCTCGGCCAGGGAGGCGATCCTGCGCACCTCGGAGATCCCTCCCGCGTGGGACAGGTCGGGTTGGGCGACCGCGATGCCGGCCTGGAGGGCGGGGAGGAAGTCGCCGCGGCCGAACAGGCGCTCTCCCGTGGCGATGGGCACCGGGCTGCACCGTACGACGTCGCCCAGCAGGTGCCCGTACTCGGGCAGCACGGGTTCCTCCACGAACATGGGGCGCAGGGGTTCCAGCAGGGGCAGGACCCGGCGTGCGGTGGCCGCGTTGAAGCGGCCGTGGAAGTCCACGGCCACGTCCCGGTCCGGGCCCAGTACCTCGCGTACCCCGGCCAGCCGCTCCACGACGCCGTCGAGCTCGCGGACGGTGGCCGAGCGGCCCATCACCCCCGAGGCGTTCATCTTCACGGCGGTCAGACCGGACTCCACGCGCGCGGCGACCGAGTCCGCCAGTTCCGCCGGGTCGTCACCGCCGACCCAGCCGTACACGCGCACCTTGTCTCGGACGGGGCCGCCGAGGAGTCGGTGCACGGGAACGCCCAGGGTCTTGCCCGCGATGTCCCACAACGCCTGGTCGAGCCCCGCGACCGCGCTGGACAGCACCGGCCCGCCCCGGTAGAAGGCGGCCTTGGTGAGTCGCTGCCAGTGGTATTCGATGGGGGCGGGGTCCTGGCCCAGGAGGAGATCGGACAGCTCCTCCACCGCGGCCCGCACGGTCTCGGCCCGGCCCTCCACCACGGGCTCGCCCCAGCCGACGATCCCGGCGTCGGTCTCCACCCGGCACATCAGCCACCGGGGCGGCACCAGGAAGGTCTCGATACGGGTGATTCTCACTGTGGTCTCTCCAGTCGATCTTCGGTCGCGTCGTACTCGGTGACGCGAAGCTGGTCCGCCCTGGCCTGGGCCAGCAGGGAACGCATGGCGGCCTCGGCCGCGAGGGGATCGCCGGCGACGACCGCCTCGGTGACCGCGCCGTGGCTGGGTACCGGATCGCCATGGTCGCCCCCGTGGACCAGGCGGTCGCGTTCGGACAGCCCCGCGGCGAAGAAGACGTCCGTGCGGGTGAACAGCTCGTTGTGCGTGGCGTCCAGCAGGGCCCTGTGCCAGCGCAGGTCGGCCCGCACGGCGGCTTCGGCCGGTCCCTGGACCGAGGCCGCGATGTCGGCGAGCGCGGCGCGCAGCTCGACGACGTCGGCGTCCTCACGGCGTCCGGCCGCCAGCCGGGCGGCGGCCGGTTCCAAGGCGTCACGCAGTTCGGCCAGCTCCTGGAAGAAGACGTCGCCCGCCCCGGCGGCGATCCGCCACCGGACCACGTCCGGGTCGAGCAGGTTCCAGTCCCCTCGCGGACGCACGAACGTCCCCTTCTTCTGCCGCGAGCCCACCAGGCCCTTGGCCGCCAGAACCTTGATCGCCTCGCGGAGCGCGGTCAGGCTCAGGTCGAGTTCCTCGCTGAGCGCGACCAGGTCGATCGTCTCCCCCTCACCGAACCCGCCGGAGAGCAGGCGCTCACCCAACAACCGCACCGTCTGGCCGTGCACACCGCGTCCCGAATAGGCCGCCATCACTTCCTCCGCTCCAGGCGTCCGGTCACGAGGACGCCTTGTAGATACTCCACCCTCCGTCGACCGGGACACTCGCCCCGGTGACGTAGGAGGCCTCGGCGGAGGCCAGGAAGGAGATGACGGAGGCGACCTCGTCGGGGTCCCCGAAGCGGCCCGCGGCGGTCTGGGCGACGCTGGCGCGACGTTCCTCCTCCCCCACCCCCTCCCAGGCGGCGGTGAGGACGGGCCCGGGCAGTACGCAGTTGACGCGCACCCGCGGACCGTATTCGACGGCGAGTTGGCGGGTCAGGGCGGTGAGGCCGCCCTTGCCGGTGGCGTAGGCCGGTCGGCCGGGCAGTCCGAACCAGGCGTGGACCGAGGAGGTGACGACCACGCTTCCCTCACGGGCGATCAGGTCGTCCAGGCAGGCGCGAACCCCGAGGAAGGCCCCGGTGAGGTTGACGGCCAGTTGGCGCTCCCAGGAGGCGAGTGTGGTCTCGTGGGCGGGCGCCTCCTCGAACGTGTAGGCGTTGGAGACGAGGACGTCCACCGGACCGAAGGCGCTTCGGGCCTGGGCCACGACCCGATCCCAGGAGGCTTCGTCGCTCACGTCCGCCCGCACGGCCAGCGCGCGTCCGCCCCGCGCACGGATGCGTTCGGCGGCCCCCTCCAGGCTCGGGGACAGGTCGGTCATCACCACCGCGGCCCCCTCGGCGGCGAGGCGGCGGGCGGTGGCCTCGCCGATGCCCCGTGCCGCTCCGGTGACCACGGCGGTCACTCCGTCGTGCCTGGTCTTGGTCATGTCTCTCCCTTACGGTACGAACTCGACGTCGGTCGCGGTGTGCTCGTCGGCTCCGGGGATCGGGGCGGCCCAGTGTGTCGGCTCTCCCGGCCGGGTCCGGGCCACGACGTGTCCGGATGCCCGGTGGAGGAGGTCGCCGGAACGCAGGGCGGTGAAGGTCCCGGCCAGCCGCCCTCCCCGGGCGTCGAACCCGGTCCAGTGCGGTGGCTCGCTCCAGAAGCCGTCGGGGACCACCTCGGAGACAGGTTCGGCCCCCGCACCGAAGCCGAACTCGATGCCCAGGGTCGTTCGTCCCCCCGGTGCGAGCTCGGTGCGCGGCCCCAGTGCCTCGACCTCGGTCACCCGGTCCACCGGGTACAGCCCGCCCAGGTGCTCCAACGGTCGCTCCACCGGCACTTCCAACCAGACCTCGGCCCGGGACCCGGAATCGGGGTAGTCGGCCCCCTCGTTCACGTCGAAGCGCTGGGTGAGCGTGCCCGAGGCGCCCACGTGGGCCAGCCATCCGGACGCCGTGGGGAAGCCGACCTTGCCGACGACCTCCTGCGAGGGCACCCGCATCACCCGGGGCGTGTGTTCCACCACGCGCGGGTGGCCGTTGCCGGCGATGAGCGCGACGACGTGGGGCCCGTCCCCTCGTACGCCCACGAAGACGCCACCGGCGTCCTCCCTCGTGGCGGGCGCGCCGTCGATCTGGGTCACGTTCCACAGCGCCCACCGGCGCACCGTGTCGGAGACGTTGACCGCCTCCAACTCCAGCCGGTAGCCGGCGACGCCCGGTTCCAGGGTCAGGCGACGGCGTAGGCGCAGGCCCGACCTCGGGTCGTCCCCACTGGTGAGGGTGAGCGTGACGGAGCCGTCCGGCGCGGAGGCGATCTCGACGGCGTAGTGGCCCGAGTCCAGGACGGAATCGGGCGGACCGGCCCACTCGTGGGGGCCGTCCCACCCCTGGGGCGCGGGCCAGGTCTTGTCGCCGCCGACGTTGTTCCAGGCGCTCATCGGCCCGTCCACCGGGCCGAGCACCACGCCTTCCACGGGGCGCAGGTCCTCGTCCAGCAGACGGGAGTTGCGGTACAGGTGTTCGTGTCCGCGATGGCGGACCGACAGGACGCGGCCGCCCAGTCCGGGCGCCGCGACCAGCCGGACCGGCCCGTTGTCGAGCACGATCAGCTCGCGCGCGCCCGAACCCTCATGGCGGACCTCGACGGGACTCATCCTTCCTCCCGATTCACCAGGCACACCTTGCCCCGGCTCTCGCCCGCGGCGAGCCGGTAGGCGGTGTCGGCCTCGGTGAGATCGAAACGGTCGGAGACCACGCGTTCCGGGGACAGCCCCCACCGGACCAGGTTCACCGACAACTCGGCCATGGCCGGTAGCGAGGTCACCCAGGAGGCGTACAGGGTGAGCTGCTTGTGCAGGAGGGTGTCGGACACCTCGGTCTCCAGCGTGCCGCCCTCGCCTACCAGCGAGACCCGTCCCCACTCGGCCGCGTTCTCAAGGGCCAGGGAGCGGCCCGGGCGCGAGCCCGAGCAGTCGATGACCGTCGCCGCGCCCCGGCCGGCGGTGGCCCGACCGATCGCCTCGGCCGCCTCCGCCGGTGCGGCGAGGGTGTCGAAGACGTCCAGGTCGGCGGCCCACGCGCGGCGCCGCTCGTTGGGTTCCACCCCGATGACCCGGGTGGCTCCCATGCCCCGGCCGATCATGCCGGCGGCCAGGCCGACCGGTCCCAGGCCGACGACGAGCAGGTCCCCGTCGCCGTCGACCCCGATGCGCCGCAGCCCTTCGTAGGCGGTGCCGAACCCGCAGGCGATGAGCGCCCCGTCCACGAAGGAGAGTTCGTCGGGCAGGGGGACGCAGGTCGATTCCTCGGCCAGCAGGTACTCGGCGTGGCCGCCGTCGCGCTGCCAGCCGTAGGAGGCCCGGTCGGGTGCCGTGCAGCTGATCATGTAGCCGCGCCGGCAGTTGTCGCACAGCCCGCATCCGGCGATGTGGTAGACGATGACCCGGTCTCCCGGGCCGAACCTTCGGCACCCCGGACCGGCCTGGACGATGGTCCCGGAGGGTTCGTGTCCCGCGACGACGCCGCGGTAGGCGGGCCCGTCGACGCCGCGGTGGGTCTTGTGCTCGTGGTAGATGTAGCCGATGTCGCTGCCGCAGATGCCCGAGGCCCCGACCCTCAACAGGACCTGGCCGGGTCCGGGCTCGGGCACGGGCAGGGTCTCCACGACCGCGGTGGAGTCGCCGGGCAGGCGTACCCCGCGCATGGTCGGGGGCGGGGTGTTCGGGTCCGTCACGTTCATGTCGATGTTCCCCCGTTCGGGTCAGGCGAGTCGGTTGGCGGCGCTGCGCCGGCTGATGACGACGTTGATCAGGACGGCCCCGACGATGATGAGGCCGCGCACCACGTCCTGGAAGAACGAGTTGACTCCGAGCAGCACCAGACCGTTGGCGATGACGGTGATGAAGACGACGCCGAGGAAGGTGCCCCCGAGCGAGCCGCGTCCACCGGCGAGCGCGGTGCCCCCGATGACGACGGCGGCGATGACGTCGAACTCCAGGCCCGCCGCGGCACCGCCGTTGCCCGAGCCCAGACGTGCGGCGAGCAGCACACCGGTGATGGCGGCGAGCAGCCCGGTGGTGGCGAACAGCAGGATGCGGACCCGGGCCACGTTGAGCCCGGCCAGTTGGGCGGCGGCCGCGTTGCCGCCGGTGGCGTACACGGACCGACCATAGGCGGTGTACTTGGCCACGTAGGCGAAGACCGCGAACAGCACGAGCATGACCAGCGCGGCCGTGGGCACACCCAGGACGGACCCGCCGAGCACGTCGAACAGGGCGCTCTCGGGCAGCGGCACGGGTAGCGCGTCGGTCATGTACAACGCCAGCCCGCCCAGCACGCTCCACAGGCCCAGCGTGGTGATGAAGGAGGGCACGTTGAACCGGGCTCTGAGCCACCCGGCGAGCGCGCCCCACAGCAGACCCATGGCCAGGGTGAGCAGGATGGCGCCGAGGACTCCCAGGTTCCACTCCGTGGCGCCCTTGGCGACGATGACCGAGGCGAAGGCCACGGCCGGGCCGATGCTGATGTCGATCTCCCCGGCGATGATCACCAGGGTGACGCCCCAGGCCGCGATGCCGATCGTCGCGGCGTTGCGCAGCAGGCCGAGTTGGTTGTCCATGCTCAGGAACCCGGAGGCGGAGAGCCCGAGGACGATGTAGAGGATGAGGATGGCGGCCAGGAGGCCGATCTCGTTGAGGCGGTGGCCGTAGCGGCCGATGAGGTCGCCACGGGCGGAGACCGCTTCGCCGGTGACCTTGGTCGTGGTGGTCATTGTTACCTCGCCCTTCACGCCGCCATCGCGGCGGCCATGATGTTGTCCAGGGTGATGTCTTCGCCGGTGAACTCGCCTTCCAGGCGGCCACCGCGCAGGGCCAGCACGCGGTCGCACACGAGCGGGAGTTCCTCCAGTTCGCTGGAGACGAAGAGGACCGCGGCACCCTGCTCCGCGAGTTCGCGGACGATCGCGTAGATCTGGGCCTTGGCCTCCACGTCCACGCCGCGGGTGGGCTCGTCCAGGAGCAGGATGCGGCTTCCGGCGTGCAGCCAACGGCCGATGACGGCCTTTTGCTGGTTGCCGCCGCTGAGGTTGACGATGGGGGTCTCGGGTGTGGCCGCCTTGATGGACAGCCGATCGATGAGGTCGCGTCCGATGGAGGAGACCCGTGAGGGAAGCACGGTCCCGGCCCGGGACGCCCCTCCGTACCAGGTCATGACCATGTTCTCGGAGACTCCGAGAAGGGGGACCACGCCTTCTCCCTTGCGGTCCTCGGGGGTGATGCCCACGCCCAGGCGCCGCATCGTGCGCGGGGTGGGGCGGGCCACCGGCCCGCCGTCCACCTCTACGGTGCCCTGGGACGGGGTGAACCCGGCCAGCGCGCGCAGGAGTTCGGTGCGCCCGGACCCCATGAGGCCGCCCAGGCCCAGGACCTCACCGGGGTGGAGGTCGAAGGAGACGCTCTCGACCTTGGGCGGGACCGCCAGGTCGCGGACCGACAGCAAGGGCGTGTCCGAGAGGGGACTCCGACGCCGTGGCACGGTCTCCGCCTCCTCGGCGCGTTCGCCGAGCATGAGGGAGACGATGCGCTCGGTGGTGGCGCCTTGGATCGGCACCGTCTCCACGATGGCGCCGTCGCGCATGACGGTGACGGTGTCGGCGACGCGGCGGATCTCGTCCAGGCGGTGACTGACGTAGATGACGCCCACTCCGCGTGCGGCCACGCGGGTGACGGCCTCCAGGACGGCCTCCGCCTCGGCCGCGGCCAGGGCGCTGGTGGGTTCGTCCAGGATGAGGAGTCGGGGCCGGGACCGGAAGGCGCGTGCGATCTCGACGAGCTGTTGTTGGGCCAGGGGCAGCTCTCCGACGCGGGTGCCGGGAGAGATGCGCACTCCGAGTTCGGTGAAGATCTCCTCGGCCCCGGACGTCATGGCGGCGTAGTCGATGCGTCCACGTCCCTTGGGCCAGGACCCGAGGTAGAGGTTCTCCGCCGCCGAGAGCTCCGGGACCAGGCTGAGTTCCTGGTAGACGGTGCCCACGCCGAGCTCGGCGGAACGGCGGATCCCACCCTCTCCGAGGGGGAGGTCACCGATCTCGATCTCGCCCTCGTCGGGGGTCTCCACCCCCGCCAGCAGCCGGATCAGGGTGGACTTGCCGGCTCCGTTGCGGCCGAGCAGGGCGCGGACCTCTCCGGCGTGGATCTCGAAGTCCGCGTGGTCCAGGGCGGTGACTCCGGGGTAACTCTTGGTCGCGCCGCGCACGCGGGCCACGACCTTCGTGGCGGGTGCCGCCTCGACGGGGTTGTCGCTCATGGGTGCTCCATGGATGGGACGAAGGATGGACGGGTGGTCGGGGAAGAACCGTCAGGGGATGCCCTCCGGATGGGTCTGGAGCCACTCCTCGCCGTCCTCGGGTGTGGTGTAGAGGTCGATGGGGGCCGGGGTGACGAACTCGTCGGACTCCTCACCCGCGATGACGCGCTCGACCGTCTCACCGGCCAGGAGTCCCACCTCGATGCCGGAGATGTCGACGTTGGCCTTGAGGATCGTGTGGTCCGACAGCGCGCGGGCGGCGTCGGTGGACATGTCGCTGCCGAAGACCACTACCTCGCCCTCCGCACCGCGGTTGCCCACGGCGCGGACCGCGCCCATGGTGGCTCCGCCGGCCTCGCCGTAGAAGGCGTCCAGGTCGGGGTGGGCGGTGAGGAGGCGCTCGCCCACGTCGACGGCCTCGTCGATGGTGGCGCCCTCCTGGTTGGCCACGATCCGCGCCTCGGGCAGGCGATCGAAGAGCGCTTCCTCGAACCCCTCGCGGCGCTGTACGCAGACCTCGACGAACTCGCAGTTGAGGACGGCGATCTGCGGATCCTCCACCCCTTCGCCCTCGAAGTGGTCCGCGGCGGAGTCGCCGAGCAGACGTCCGAACTCGTGGGGATCACCGAGGATGTAGGAGGTCACGTACTCCTGGGCGGCCTCGTCCTCGATGCAGGTGTTGTAACAGATCACCGGCACGCCGCTCTCGTGGGCCAGGCGCAGGGCCGGGACCGAGGCGGTGGCCGAGACCGGTGACAGGACCAGGGCGTCGACGTCGGCCGATGAGGCGACGTCGACGAAGGTGCTCTCCTCCGAGGCGTCGCCGCGGGCGTTGAGCTCCAGGAGTTGGAGTTCGCGTCCGGAGTTCTCGGCGTAGTCCTGCATGCCCTGGCGGACACCCGCGTAGAAACCCTGCGCGTCCATGTAGACCACGCCGATCCGGCCGTCCTCTCCGAGCCGGGCGCCGCATCCGGCGAGTGTCAGCACGCACAGGATGGCGGCGAGCGTGGCGAGCGCGCGGCCCGGGGGGCGTGGCGGTCGTCTGCCCATGGGGGTCCTCCTTGACGTAGGGCGTACCGCTCACCTGCGCGGACGCCTTTATCGACTGCGCCCGAGCATCGCAGAGTGACCTATGTAACGTCAAGAATAAATACTAATTAATTATTTTACGGATGGCGGTGCCGGCCCCTGACCCCGAACGCACGTCGGGGAGGCTCCCCGAACGGGAGCCTCCCCGGAGCACCGCCTCGCGCTACTTCACCGCCCCCGCCGACAGTCCGGACACGAGGTAGCGCTGGATCAGCATGAACGCGATGACCACCGGCAGGGAGATGGTCAGCGATGCCGCCAGGAGCTGGTTCCACAGCGTGTCGGTCTGGCTGGTGTAGAGCTTGAGCCCGATGGAGAGCGTGCGGGTCTCGGTGTCGGTCAGCACCGACGCGAACAGCACCTCGCCCCAAGCCGTGATGAACGCGAACACACCGACCGCGATGATGCCGGGCCTGGCCACCGGAAGGATGACACGGACCAAGGCGCCGACCCTGGTGGTGCCGTCGATCATCGCCGCCTCCTCCAACCCCTCGGGGATGGCGCTGAAGTACCCGGCCAGCATCCAGATCGAGAACGGCAGGGCGAAGGTCAGATAGGTGATGATCAGCCCGAGGTAGGAACCGGTGAGCTCGATACCGATGAGGTCCTCCACCCGCACGAAGATCAGGAAGAGCGGTAGCAGGAACAGGATGCCCGGGAACATCTGTGTCGAGAGCACCGTCATGCTGAACAATCGCTTGCCGCGAAAACGCAGTCGCGACAGCGGGTAGGCCGCGAGTACCGCCACCAGCAGCGCCAGGACCGTGGCCGTGGTCGTGACGATGAGGCTATTGACGAGATAGCTCGCCAAGGGGATCGTCGTCCACATGTCCACGAACGGTTGGAAGGTGATCCGGTCGGGGAACCACGTGAACGTCCCCCTGACGTTTTCCAATGGCTTCACCGAGGTCACCACCAACACATACAGCGGCAGCACGGTGAACACGGTGAGAAAGGTCAAGACGACCCTTCGAAACCAACGGAACCCCCTGGTCTCAATCATTGCCACTCCCCTTGGGCAGCACCATTCGGACGTACATCGCCGACGCGACGATCAACACGACCAGCAACATCACGCTCATCGCGGCGCCCAACCCGAAGTTCCAGTTGACGAAGGAATGCTCATAGATGAGTGGCGATATCAATCGTGCGCTCTCGGGCGAGGTATCGCCGAAGAGCAGATAGGGGATGTTGAACTCATTGAACGTCCACAACCCCATGACGAGCAGGACGACCAGGTTCGCCGATCGGACCATGGGCAGCGTGATGTCGGTGAACCGTTTCCATGTCGAGGCGCCGTCGATGGCGGCGGCCTCGTAGACGTCCGCGGGGATGCTCTGTAGCGCCGCCAACAACATCAGGAACGCGAACGGCCACAGGCGCCACACCGACACGATCACCAGCACCCAGAACGCGTTCTCACCGATGAGCCAGAAGGGACGTTCGTCCAACAGGCCCATGTCCTGCACCAGCACGCGGTTGACCATGCCGTCGCGCTGGTTGAACATGAACGCCCAGAGAATGGCGGCGACGTAGACCGGCAGCGCGTAGGGCACCAGGAACAGCGTGCGAAGCACGCCGCGCCCCCGGAACCTCGTGTTCAGCGCGACGGCCGCCGCCATGCCCAGCGCCCACGACAACCCCACCACCAGCACGGTGTAGACGATGGTGCGGATGAGGCTTTCGAACAGGGCGTTGCCCAGGGCGCTCCCGGGGTCGAGGCCGCGTACGAAGTTGTCGAACCAGACGAACGGTGCCGTCGTCCATCGCCGGATGGTCAGCTGCGTCAGCGAGGTGAACGCGATGTAGATCCCCAGAAGCATGGGGATGATGTGGACCAGCAACTCCAGCACCGCCGCCGGCAGGATCATGCCGTACGGCAGGAACCACCCGGGTCGGCGCGACCGTCGCCGGTCGGACCCGGGCGCGGCACCGGACCGCGGTTCTTCGGTGAACGACATCTGGTGCCCTCCAGGGGTACGCCGCTCAGTTCGCGGCGTCCATCTCGGCCTCGGCGTCCTCCATGGCCTGACGGACGTCGGCCTCGGTGATCTCGCTTCCGGTCGCTATGTCGGCGAAGATCCCACCGATCGCCGCACCGAGCACCGTCTCCATCTGTCCCTCTTCGGGGATCAACGGCATCGGTTCGGAGTGTTCGGTGAGGATCCGTTGGAAGGTGTCCATCGACTCGTCCTGGAGGTCTTCGTTGTCGTAGGACTCGGTGGCCACCGGCAGCGTCTGGAACTCCTGCGAGAGGTAGACCTGCTCCTGCGGGCTGGTCAGGTGCTCGACCAACCGCAACGCGCCCTCTTGGTCGTCGGTGTCGTTGAAGACACTGATGTTGATGCCGGCCGCGAGGCTCTGAATCGGATCCCCCGGAAGCGGGTCGAGCATGGGCACCTCGGCGATCTCGTAGTCGTCGAAATCGCGGGCGGCCATGGTGGTGCGGGCGCTGCCCTGCACGATGATCATGGCCGAGCGCCCGTCGACGAAGTCGCTGATGGCCTGGGTGCCGTCGCTGAACTCGGCGCTACTGGGGTCGACGACGTCCTCCACGGCCATCAGGTCCACCCACTGCTTGACCGCGGCGACCTGCTCGTCGGAGGAGAACGTGGGCCCCTGCTCCGCCCACAGGTGTCCGCCCTGCTGCCGACCGAGGATGAAGGCCATGTGGGAGTTCTGGCGCTCGTTGCCGCCCTCCAGCCCGAATCCGTACTGGTCGATCTCACCGTCGTCATCGGTGTCACGGGTCAACTCGTTCGCGGTGTCGACGAACTCCTCCCACGTCGCGGGCGGCTCCTCGATGCCCGCCTCCTCGAACATGGTGGGGTTGTAGAACAACGCGTAGGACAGGCCGTAGAGCGGCACCGACGTCGGGGGTTGTCCCTCGGCGCCACCGGTGGCGAAGCTGGTGGTGACGAAGCGTTCCTCTCCGCCCACCGCCTCCAGTTCCGCGCCCTCGAAAGGCACGAAGGCACCCGTCTCTTGAAGGCTGGCCGCCCAGGTGTTGCCGATGTTGAGCACATCGGGCGAATTGCCGCTACTGACCGCGGTGAGGATGCGGTTGTACAACTCACTCCAGGGGACGACCTCCAGTTCGACCTCGATTCCGGTCTCCTCCGTGAAGCGGTCGAGCGCGGGCTGAAGGACCTCCAGGTCCTCCTCCACACTCGCGCCCTGATTACTGGCCCAATAGGTCAGGGTCTCGCCCTCGGAACCTTCGTCGGGACCGCAGGCGGTCAGTGCGGCGACGAGTCCGAGCGCGGTCGAAGCGGACAACACCGCTCTGGCGGAAATCTTCACGACCGTCTCCGTTTCCCATTGGTCATGCGCACCCGCCCATCACCGACGGTTCGGAGCGCAATGGAATCGACCGGCCACGTGTTCTCCGATCGGCCTCCGACCAATCAGGTAAACCGGTTTACCGCGCAAGTGTAAGTGAGATCTCGCGGACATAGCAGAGGTGGTTGTGAAACCGTTACTCGGGCGGGTCCGGCCGCCCGGAGGACTCCCTCAGACAAAGCTCACCGGTCATCACGGTCGACAGCGGCGGTTCCTGTCCCTTGAGCATGTCCAACAGAATGCGCGCCCCGGCGCTGCCCAGCGCTCGATGCCTGCTACGGACGGTCGACAGCGGCGGCGAGACGAACGAGGCCAGGGGGATGTCATCGAATCCGGCCACCGCCATGTCGTCGGGGACGGCCAGTCCGGCCTTCCCCAATACCGAGTAGCCCCCTACGGCCATGATGTCGCTGCCGTAGAAGATGGCCGTGGGGCGTTCGTCGACGTGCAGGTCGATGAGGCGTTGTGTGGCCCGGGCCCCACCCTCGATGGTGTAACCCCCCTGTTCCTCGACCGGGCCCGGTTCCAGCCCGAACTCGCGGACCGCCCGCTCCCAGTGACGCCTGCGCTGGAAGGCGTGCAGCATGTCGGGGGCACCCTGGACATGGGCGATACGACGATGGCCCGCCTCCACGAAGCGCCGCACGAGACCGCGGATCGCCTCCTCGGAGTCGATGGTGACGGAGGGAAGGTCCGTGGAACCCTCGGGCACACCGACCACGACGGCGGGCGCGCCCATCCGGCGCAACAACTCGGGACGACCGTCGTCCACCCGCAGGTCGGTGACGAGGAAACCGTCGACGAAGCGGTCATTGAACAACCGCTCATAGGTCGCGGTCTCGGTCCGCGTGTCGGGCACGAAGCGGATGACGGTGGCGTGCTCCTCACCGGAGAGCACCGACTCGATACCCGACAGGACCGAGGGGAAGAACGCGTCGAAGTCGAGTATCTCGGGGGAACGACGCACCACCAGACCGATGGTGCCCAGCGGCTTGCCATTGAGCGCGCGTGCGGCGTAGCTCGGGCTCCAGCCCAGCTCCACCGCCGCCTGACGAATGCGCTCACGGGTTTCGGAGCTGGCCCCGGTGCCGCTGTTCAAAGCCCGCGACACCGCGCCCTTGGACACGCCCGCTCGTCTGGCGACGTCACTGATCGTGGGACGCTTTCGTCCCGGGTTCCCACTCGTCATAGGTGGGATGATAGTGGGACCGGGGTCCACGCCCCGATCGGCCATATCCGGGCGCGGATCCCCGACTCACCCCTGGGCACGGGGTTCGTCGTGCAACGGTTCCACGGGCGGGGCGGTGCCGCCCTGGAGTTCGTGCTCCAGGGCGTCGAGTTCGGCGCCCCCGGCCATGTGGTGGGCGAGTTCCTGCGGCGACAGGTTCTCGCGGGGCTCGTCCAGTTCCACCGCGCCCAGTTTGAGCACGGTGAAGTGGTCACCGACCAGGTGGGCGTGGTGGGGGTTGTGGGTGATGAACACGACGCCCAGTCCGGCCTCGCGTGCGGCGTTGACGTACTTGAGCACCACCCCGGACTGTTTGACCCCGAGCGCGGCGGTGGGCTCGTCCAGGATGAGCACCCGCGCCCCGAAGTAGATGGCGCGGGCGATCGCCACCACCTGGCGCTGTCCACCGGACAGGTGACCCACGGGCGCGTCGATGTCGGGCAGGTCGATGCCGATCTTGCGCAGTTCGGTGTCGGCGATGGAACGCATGCGCGCCACGTCCAGCATCGACAGCGGGCCCCGCCCTCGACGGAGTTCCGAACCGAGGAAGAAGTTGCGCCACACCGGCATCAGCGGCACCAACGCCAAGTCCTGGTAGACGGTGGCGATGCCCCGGTCCAGGGCCTGGCGCGGCGAGGTGAACGTCACCGGTTCGCCGTCCACCAGGTACTCCCCCGTCGTGGGCCCGTACAGGCCGGACAGGATCTTGATCAGCGTGGACTTGCCGGCGCCGTTGTCGCCGAGCACGCAGGTGACCCGTCGGGCGTGAACGCGCAGGTCCACACCGGTCAGGGCACGGATGTTGCCGAAGTGGCGATGCACGCCGCGCAGCTCCAGCAGGGGTGTGTCGTCGCCCATGCTCACCTCCGATCGGCCTGGGTGCGCACCCAGCCGTTGATCACGACGGCGGCGAGCAGCATCGCGCCGACGAAGAACATGACCAGGTTGTTGTCCCAACCCGCGTAGACGATGCCCTGTCGGGTCATCCCGTAGATGAACGCGCCGATGGCGGCGCCGATCACCGTTCCATAGCCGCCGGTGAGCAGGCATCCGCCCACGACGGCGGCCATGATGTACAGCAGCTCGTTGCCCACGCCCTCGCCGGACTGGACGGTGTTGAACGCGAAGAGCAGGTGCATGCCGGAGAACCAGGCGAAGAAGCCCACCGTCATGAACAGGCCGATCTTGACCCCGGCGACGGGAACGCCGACGGCACGTGCGCTTTCGGCGTCGCCGCCCACCGCGTAGATCCAGTTGCCCACGCGGGTGCGCACCAGCACCCAGGTGGCCAGGGCCACGAACAGCAGCCACCACAGGACGGTGATCCGCACCGACACCCCGCCCACGGGGATGGTGGAGGCGAACACGGTCCGGGCCGACTCGAAGCCGTCCATGTCGGAGATGTCGCGGGTGGACACTCCCCCGGTGACCAGGCGGGTGACCGCGATGTTGACGCCCTGCAGCATGAGGAACATCGACAGGGTCACCAGGAAGCTGGGCAGTTTGGTGCGGGTGAGGATCCATCCGTTGAGGAACCCCACCGCCAGGGCCACCGCGAGCGCGAACAGGGCGCCGACCCACACGTTCAGCGAGAACCACCAGGCGAACATGGACGCGCTCAGCGCGGAGGTGATGACGGCGACCCCCGCGGACAGGTCGAACTCGCCGCCGATCATCAGCAGGGCCACGCCCACCGCCATGATGCCGATGGTGGAGCCCGCGTAGAGCACGGTGGCCATGGCCGAACCGGTGCGGAAGGGTTCCGCGATGGCGAAGAACACCGCGAACACGACGACGGCGCCCAGCAACGACCCGACCTCGGGGCGGGTCAGGAAGCGACGCAACGGACCCCGTCGTCCCACGCGCAGTGTCTTCTCCCCGCCCTCGGCGGCGGGCGGCACCTTAGGTACCACTGTGCTGCCCATGGTCAGCGCGTTCCTCTCTCCGCGTACTCGGCGACCTCGTCGATGTTGGTCTCGTCGATGAACGCCGGTCCGGTCAGGACGGGTTCTCCGCCGCCCAGGGTGTTGCCGTTGGTGCGGTACAGCCACAGCGACTCCACCGCCATGTATCCCTGTAGGTAGGGCTGTTGGTCCACGGCCCACAGCACGTCGCCGTCCTGCAGGGCGGCGACGAGTTCGGCGTTCGTGTCGAAGGTGGCGATGGCCGCCTCGCTGCCGGCGTCGTCGACGGCGTCCAGCGCGGTGATGGCGATCGGGGCGCCCAGGGCGGCGACCAGATCGATGTCGGTGGACTCCTCCAGACGGGCGGCGATGGCCGAACGCGCCTCGGGCATGTTGGCGCTGTCGACGTAGAGCGTCTCGGAGTCGCCGTCGAACTCCTCGGTCAGACCCTCACAGCGCGACTCCAGGCCCACGTTGCCCTGTTCGTGGATGACGCAGACGACGTTCTCCAGGCCCTCCTCGTCGAGGCGTTCGCCGAACGCCTCACCGGCCAGATACTCGTCGGTGCCGAAGTACTGCTGCACGCCCAGGTCCTGCCATTGTTCGATACCGGAATTGAGGGCCACGACCGGGATGTCGGCGGCCTCCGCGGCGGCCAGCGCCCCCTCCATCGCCTCGGGGCTGGGCAGGGTGACGGCGATACCGTCGACGCCGCGGTCGACGGCGTTCTGCACCAGGCTCGCCTGTTCACCGGCCTCGGGGTCGGAGGCGTACTCCAGTTCGACGCCGCTCTTCTCGGCGGAGGCCTCGGCGCCGTTGCGCACGATGTCCCAGAAGGTGTCGCCCTGCACCTGGTGGGTGATCATGGCGATGGTCAGGTCGACGTTCTCGGTGTCCTGCGCGGACTGTTCCCTACCGCCCTCGGAACTACAGGCGGTGGCGAACAGGAGCGCGCCCGCGGCTCCCAGGGCCATGGCCCGAGTGGTGGGTGTACGTCGCATCGTTGGCCTCCGGGGGATCATGTCGAATGGATGTGGGGGTGGTTCAGGGCAGCCGTTGGTGGCGTGCGCCCAGACCGCACCCGTTCAGGTAGCGGCGAGTGCGTTCGGCGATCGGCCTGGGCACGTCGAAACCGCAGGGGTACAGGTCCTGCTCGACGATGACGAACACCCGGGCGTCCACCTCGGCGAGGGCGTCGACCACCGATGCGGGCGAGGGCACCCCGGCCGGGGGTTCCACGCACACCCCACGTCGGACCGCCTCGCCGAAACTCAGTCCCTCAGTATCCACCTGCCGCAGGACCTCGGGGTCCATCTGCTTGATGTGGACGTAGCCCACCCGCTCCCGGTAACGCCGGATGAGGTCGACGGCGTCACCGCCCCCGTAGGCGACGTGGCCGGTGTCCAGGCACAGCGACACCAGGTCGGGATCGGTGGCGTCCAGGAACCGTTCGATCTCGTCCTGGGTGCGCACGTGGGTGTCGGCGTGCGAGTGCAGGCACAGGCGCACGTCGTACTCGTCGATGAGGATCCGGCCGAGTTCGTCGGCGGTGCGGGTCAGGTGCCGCCACTGGTCGGCGTCCAGGGTGGGCGACTCGGTGTACTCGCCGGTGCGCTGGTCTCGGTACATGGGCGGGATGAACACCAGGTGGTGGGCGCCCACGGCCGCGGTGAGCGCGGCGACCGTGCGAGCGGTGGCGAAGGTCTCCTCGCGGTTGTGCGCGTTGTGCAGGTCTCCGAAGACGGTGCCGCCGCTGACGCGCAGGTCCCGGCGGCCGACCTCGTCGGCGAGCCGGGCCGGGTCGGTGGGCAGGTAGCCGTAGGGGCCCAGTTCGAGCCACCCGTAGCCGGAGTCGGCGAGTTCGTCGAGGAACCGGGGCCAGGGGATCTGGAGGGTGTCGTCGGGGAACCATACGCCCCAGGAGTCGGGGGCCGAGCCCAGGACGAGGTGGTCGTGGACGGTGCGGGGTCCGGTGGGTGCCGCTGTGTCGGTCATGGCTGCTCCTCGCGGGGGGCTCACAGGTGGTGGCGACGGGTGCGCCGGTGCCGCCGGTATTCGTCGTGGGCGTTCCTGGTGGTGTCGAGGGTGGACACCTCGGCCACGGGCACGTCCCACCAGGCGGTGGTGGGCGGTCCGGGCGCGTGGGGGTCGGTGCGCAGGTGGACGACGGTGGTGGTGCGGGCGGCGCGGGCCTCGCGCAGGGCGCCGGCCAGGTCGCCCGGCTCCTCGACCCGGATGACGTGCGCGCCGAGACTGGCCGCGTTCGCGGCCAGGTCCACGGGCAGTGGGGCCCCGTCCAGCAGTCCGGTGGTGGGGTCGCGGTAGCGGTAGCCGGTGCCGAAGCGTTGGGATCCCACGCTCTCGGACAGGGCGCCGATGGAGGCGAATCCCTGGTTGTCGACCACGACGATGACGATGGCGACGCGTTCGGCGACCAGGGTGGCGATCTCCTGGGCGAGCATGAGGTAGGAGCCGTCGCCCACCAGTACGAACACGGCCCGGTCGGGGGCGGCCAGTTTCACGCCGAGTCCGGCGGCGATCTCGTAGCCCATGCACGAGTAGGCGTACTCGACGTGGTAGCCCTTGGGGTCCCGGGCCCGCCAGAGTTTTTGCAGGTCGCCGGGCATGCTCCCGGCGGCGTTGACGACCACGTCACGGTCGTCGAGGACGTCGTTGAGGGTGCCGATGACGGCGCTCTGCGCGGGCAGGCCGCCGTGGGGTCCGGCGCGACGGAGGTGATCGCTCTCGGCGACCCAGTCGTCGGCCAGCGCGCGGGAGCGGTGTTCGTGGTCGGAATCCACCCGCCATCCGGCCAGCGCCTCGCGCAACGCGGTGAGGGTGGTGCGGGCGTCGGCGACGACCTCGGTCGCGGCGAGTTTGGCGGCGTCGAAGCGGGCGACGTTGACGTTGACCAGGCGCACGTGCGGGTGCTGGAAGAGCGTGCGGCTGGCGGTGGTGAAGTCGCCGTAGCGGGTACCGACGCCGATCACCAGGTCGGCCTCACGGGCGAGTTCATTGGCCGAACGCGCGCCGGTGGAGCCGAGCCCGCCCACGGCCCGCGGGTGGTCCCAGGGCAGGGCGCCCTTGCCGGCGTGGGTGTCGGCGACGGGGATACCGGTGGCCTCGACGAAGGCGCGCAGTTCGGCGGTGGCGCGCGAGTACACCACCCCTCCCCCGGCCACCAGCAGGGGACGGCGGGAGGCGCGGATCGCCGCCACGGCACGGGCCAGGGCGGCGGGTTCGGGTACGGGGCGGCCCACGTGCCAAAGACGTTCGCGGAAGAACTCCAGGGGCCAGTCGTGCGCCTGTGCCTGGACGTCCTGGGGCAGGCACAGGGTGACGGCGCCGGTCTCCACCGGGTCGGTGAGCACCCGCATCGCGGCCGGTGCGGCGGCGAGGAGCTGTTCGGGTCGGCTGAGGCGGTCCCAGTAGCGGGAGACGGGGCGCAGGGTGTCGTTGACGGAGACGTCGCCGGCGCGCGGATCCTCCAACTGTTGCAGGGCCGGATCGACGGCGCGGCTCGCGAACATGTCCGAGGGCAGCAGTAGGACGGGGACCCGGTTGGTGGTGGCCAGGGCGGCGCCGGTGACCATGTTGGTGGAACCGGGGCCGGTGGAGGCGGTGCAGGCGTAGGTGGAGAGCCGGTCGGTGGCCTTGGCGTACGCGGCGGCGGTGTGCACCATGGCCTGTTCGTTGCGGGCCAGACGGTAGGGCAGGTCCACCTGCGCGGTGACCGCGGCCTGGAGCAGGGCCTGGCCGATTCCGGCGACGTTGCCGTGGCCGAATATGCCCCACACGCCGGCGATGAGACGGTGGCGTTCGCCGTCGCGTTCGGTGTACTGGGCGGCCAGGAAGCGCACCAGGGCCTGGGCCGTGGTGAGCCGGACGGTATCGGTGGAATCGGTCGACCCGGGCCGGTTCACGTCCGACCTCCTCTGCCTCGGTGCGAGCTGAACGGCAGCCGGGAATCCATCGGCTGTCGGGCCCAGGTGTCCCGGACCCAGGCGTGGGAGGGGTGGTCGCTGATCCGCCAGGCGCGTTCGGTCCCGGGGCCGGCCATGACGTTGAGGTAGTACATGTCGTAGCCGGGCGCGGCCATGGACGGCCCGTGCCAGCCGTGCGGGATCAGGACCACGTCCTCGCTGCGCACCTCGGCCATGACCTCGATGGGTCGTCTCTCCGTGCCGTGCACCCGGTGGTAGCCCACCCCGTGTCCGTGCGGCCCATCGGAGATCTCGAAGTAGTAGATCTCCTCCAGCTCGGACTCGGTGGCGGTGACCTCGTCGTGTTTGTGCGGCGGGTAGGACGACCAGTTCGCCGAGGGGGTCAGGACCTCGCACACCAGGAGACGGTCGGCGGCGAAGGTGCCCGGCAGGCACAGGTTGTTGACCTGGCGGCTGCTCTGTCCGGCCCCGCGCAGTTCGACGGGGACGTCCTCGGCGGGTCCGTAGCGGGCGGGCAGGGCCCGGTCGCAGCGCGAGGCGGGCAGGGCGAACCGGCCTCCGTCCCGGCTGGTGATGGTGGCGCGGGCGTCTCGTGGCAGGTACACGAAGTCGCTCACCCGTGAGAACACGTCGTCGCGGCCCTCGACCTCGAAGACCATCGAGTCCAGGGCGACGGTGCAGCCGCCCTCCAGCGGTAGGACGAGGGCCTCGGAGTCCCCGGTGGTGATCCGAGCCGAATGCCCGGGTGCCAGTTCCAAAACCCGCAGGCCCGAATAGCCCCACCCCGCGGTGTCGGGGGTGACCACGGTGCGGAACGGCGGTTGGGCGGTGCTCAGCGCGGACAGGTGGTGTTCGGTGTTCACAGCAACCCCACAGCGGTGTCGACGGCGGCCTCGACGTCGTCGTCGGCCGGATACAGCAGGGACCGGCCGACGGCCAGCCCGATGACGGTCGGTGGCTCCAGCGCCTTGGCCCAGCGGGCGTAGGCGGCCTCGGGGTCGGCGGCGACCTCACCGCCAAGGATGACCGTGGGCAGTGTCGTGGCGGCGGCGACACGCTCCATGTCCTCGATCGCGGGGAGTTTGAGCCAGGTGCGCGCCGAGGAGGAGCCGAGACCGGCGGCGATCGTGGCGGCGCGGGTGACGGACTCGATGGACAGGTCGTTGCGCAGTCCCTGGCCGGGTCCGTCCGGCCGGCGGGACACGAAGGGTTCGACCATCGCGACCAGTCCGGTCTCGGCCAGGTCGGCCACGGCCCGGGCGCAGTGTTCCAGGGTGCGTGCGGTGCGGTCGTCGGCGTAGTCCAGGCGCAGCAGCATCTTGCCGCCCTCGAAGCCGGAGCGTGCCAGGCCGTGCGCTGTGTAGCCGGTGAACCGGTCGTCGACCTCCCAGTCGGCGCCGGCCAGACCTCCCCGGTTCATCGAACCGAACACCGCCTTGCCGTCCAGGGCGCCCAACAGGAGCAGGTCCTCCAGGACGTCGGCGGTGCCCAGGACCCCGGTCACCCCGGGGCGGGCCAGGGCGGCGCACAGGCGGGAGAGCAGGTCGGCGCGGTCCGCCATGGCCAGGGGGTGCGCTCCGGCGCGCAGGGCGCCGCGGGCGGGATGGTCGGCGGCGATGATGAGCGCCCGCCCCGAGGGGCCCACGGGGGTGGTGGGGCGTCTTCGTCGAGCGGCGGCGTCGGTGATGGCGGCGGGATGGAACAGACGGGCGCGGGTGAGTTCCCGGACCTGTTCGCGGGTGATGGCGGAAGCGGTTCGGTGGACCGCGTCATCGGGCATGGGGTGCCCCCGCTCCACCGGTCTCCAGGGCGGCCCGCACCTCGGCGGTCGTGGGCATGGCGTCCGAGCACGCCAACCGGGAGGCGACGATGGCGCCGGCGACGTTGGCGAAGCGCAGGATGCGTTCGGTGGGCCATCGAGAGAGCAGGCCGTGGCAGAGGGCACCTCCGAAGGCGTCCCCGGCGCCGAGCCCGTTGACCACCTCCACCGGTACCGGAGGCGCGCTGTGCGGACCGGTGTCGTCGACGGCCGACACTCCGTCCGGCCCCTGTTTAACCACGGCCAGGGTCAGGCCCAGTTCGCGGCCACGGCGGGCGGCCTCGACGGGGTCGCGGGTACCGACGGCCGCCTCCCACTCGTCGAGGTTTCCACAGGCCACGGTGGCCAGGGGTAACGCCTCGGCGACGTGACGCCGGGCCTGTTCCCGGGAGTCCCAGAACATGGGGCGGTGGTCCAGGTCCAGGACGGTGGGGTGGCGGCGCTCGCGTACGCGCAGCGCGGTCAGGGTGGCGGTGCGGCCGGGTTCGCGGCACAGCCCGGTGCCGGTGGCCCAGAACAGGTCGGCTCGGGCGATGGCCCCGGTGTCGAGTTCGTCGGCCTCGATGAGCAGGTCCGGCGCGGGGTCTCGGCCGTAGAAGTACAGCGGGAAGTCGTCCGGTGGGAAGAGTTCGCACAGGGTGACGGGAGTGGTGGTGCCCGGCACGGCGTCGACGAAGCGGTCGTCCACCCCGTAGCCGCGCAGGGCCCGGTGCACGAACCGGCCCAAGGGGTCGTCGCCGACGCGGGTGATGACGGCGGCGGCGCGCCCGTGGCGGGCCGCGGCCACCGCGACGTTGGTGGGGCTGCCGCCGAGGAACTTGCCGAAGGACTCCACCTCGTCCAGGCCGACCCCCACCTGGTGCGGGTAGATGTCGACACCGACCCTGCCCATGGTGATCACCTCGGGCGGGGTGGTCGACGGGTCCGGTTCGCTCACGGCCGCACCTCCGTGATCCGGACCGGACGGTGTTCCCTGCGCGACAGGTCCGCGGCCTCGGCGATCAGCACCGCCTCCAACGCGTCGGCGACCGTGCAGGGGCTGGGGGCGCCGTCGACGACCATGGCGACGAACGCGCCGATCTCGGCCTCGTAGGCGGCGGTGAAGCGAGGCCAGAACACCTCCCAGGGCTCGCCCGAGGGGAAGTCGATCCCGGGTTCGGCCGAGCGCAGCGGCACCCGGTCGTCCAGTCCGACGACCAGGGTGGAACGGGAGCCGGCGAGTTCCATGCGGACGTCGTACCCGGCCCCGTTGTACCGCGACCCTTGGAGCGTGGCCAGGGTGCCGTCGTCCAGGCGCAGCACCGCGGCGGAGGTGTCGACGTCGCCATGGTCGGTGAAGTAGGAATCGCCCCGGTTGGCGCCGTAGGCGAAGACCTCCTCGACCTCGCGTCCGGTGACCCAGCGCAGGATGTCGAAGTCGTGCACGTGGCAGTCCCGGAAGAGCCCGCCGGAGGCCGCGACGTAGCCGGCGGGCGGCGGCGCCATGTCACAGGTCAGGGCGTGGACGCGGTGCAGGTCGCCGAGTTCGCCCGCGCGGACGGCGCTGTGGGCGCGCAGGTATCCGGGGTCGAAGCGGCGCATGAATCCGATGTGCACGGCGGCCTCGGCGCGCCGCACCTCCTTCAGCAACCGGATGGTCTCGGCGACCGTGGGAGCGACCGGTTTCTCGCAGAAGACGGGGACCTTGGCGGCGATCCCCGCCCGGATCAACTCGGGGTGGGCGGGGGTGGCGGCGGCGATGACCAACGCGTCGACGGCGCCGGGAGCGAGGAGCGCGTCGACCTCGACCGGTCGGGCGCCGATCCGGTCGGCCACGGCGTGGGCGCTGTCGGTGTCGACGTCGGCGAGCAGGAGTTCGGCCACCTCGGGGCGGGCCCGAAGGGCGGCGGCGTGTGATCGTCCGATGCGTCCGGTTCCGACCAGGCCTATGCGCATGCGACTCCCTGGGGTGTAGCGCGTATCACATCCGGGGCCTCATGCTCACCCGTCGCTCTTCCCGCTGTCAATACTTTGTCCGGACATACTGATGTAGTAACCTCGTATTCCGTTCTCCCGTACACGAGGTAGCACCGGTGACCCACAGTCCTTTGTCCATCGACCTGGATCGCAGCAGCCCCGTGCCGCTCTACTTCCAGGTCGCCCAGGAACTGGAACGGCGGATCATGGCGGGCGAGATGCCCGCGGGCACCCGTTTGGAGAACGAACTCATGCTGGCCGAACGGCTGGGTCTGTCCCGGCCGACCCTGCGTCAGGCCATCGAGTACCTGGTGGACCGCGGCATGGTGGTGCGCAAACGCGGCGTGGGAACGCAGGTGATCCGCCCGCGCGTGCGTCGTCCAGTGGAGCTGTCCAGCCTCTACGACGACCTGGCCCGTGTGGGCGAGGAACCCGGCACCCGGGTGCTGCGCCTGGCCGTGGAGGTGCCGCCCGACCCGATCGCGGCACAGATGGAGCTGCCGCCCGGGAGCGAGGCGTACGTGCTCGAACGGCTGCGCCTGGCCAGGGGCGAACCCCTGGCCCTGATGCGCAACCACCTGCCCGTGAGCCTGGTGGAACTGCGTGAGGGCGAACTCCGCGAACAGGGGCTCTACCGGCTGCTGCGCGCCGCCGGCGTCACGTTGAAGATGGCCTCACAGAGCATCGGCGCCCGCAACGCCACCCCCGCCGAGGCAGAGGCCCTGGACGAGCCATCAGGCGCGCCGTTGCTCACCATGGAGCGGGTGGTCTACGACGACACCGGGCGAGTGGTGGAGGTGGGATCCCACGTCTACCGCGCCTCGCGCTACTCCTTCGAGCTCACCCTCACCGGCTGAGACGCCCTGAACCGGACACGCCTCGCGGCGCTTCCTCATGCCCGGATAGGCTCCTGCGATCTCCCATAGCGCAAGGACGTACCCCATGGCTCTCGCTCCCCGTAACACCGCGGGCACCAGATCGCTCTCGGATGTCCTCCGTGATCCCCGCCAGTGGTGGTGGGGGATCCAGGGCGGGGACCCCCGGGCCGCCGCGCAGGACCTGGACGACCTCCGGCAGGGCCTTCCGCTGCACTCGGTCGCCCACCTCCGCCACGGGCACGCCTTCTACCAAGGCCTGCTCGTCATGCACTTCGCCGCCCCCGAACGGGAACGGCTGAAGTGGCGCCAGTGGAGACCCTTCCGGACCTACGCGCAGCCCTTGTTGCTCCCCACCCCGACCGAGGTACTCGGCGTGCGTGAACCGTCGTCCTGGCGGGAACGCCGACTCGGGGACATGCGCATCGTCGACTTCCTCGCCGGCGGCCACCCCTGGGAGATGGCGGTGGTCCCCATCGACGTCGCGGTCGTCACCACCGCCCTCGACAAAGCCGGGTTCTGAGGCCAGGCCGGGGAAACCGCGTGGCTCGATGGATGTACGGGCACTCCGGGCGTACGGGGTGCGGGGTGCGGGGGTGCGGGGGTGCGGGGCACGGGGGTGCGCAAGGGGGTGGGTGCACAAGGGGGTGGCAAGGGGGTTGCATAGGCGGGGGCGTATCAGGGGTGCGGGGCGCCTCAGATCTCATGCCTTGGGGTTGTCGGGCGTCGCTCGGGTGGTTGGTGGGGCGCCTTAGGCCGGAGCCCTTGAAGTTGTTGGGCGTTGCTCGGGTGGTTGGTGGGGCGCCTCGGGTCGGGGTCCTGCGGGTGGTTGGGCGTTGCTCGGGTGTGTTGGGGGCGCCCCAGCTAGATAGCCGTTGGGTGGTTGGGCGGGGTGGGGTGGGTTCTCCCTCCTTCCCCGCCGCGTGATTGTTGCCGCCCGCACCGCACGCGTCAAGGCGATGTTGAGTGCTGTGACGCTGTGGTTGGTGGCCTTGACCCGTACGGTGCGGGCGGCGGTTTGGCGGCTATCGGGGAAGGGGGGAGAGTGGTTGGGGTCCCAACGGCCCTGTGGGCCTTCGGCCCACTCCGGCCACAGGCGGCCGGATCCCTTCCCCTCCGTCTGGTGTCCTCGTGGGGCGCGTCGCCACTACGTGACGGGTCCGGTCACGAAGGGCCCGCTACAGGTGGGACGGGTGGCGAGCCGCGTCCCCGCGGTGGCCGGCTCTGGTCTTCACAGCGATGATCTTGCTCGTAGCGCCATGTTGGGCGCCCAACATGGCGCTACGGACAAGATCATCATGGTGGAGAGACAGCACAGGGTTGCACGGGGTTGATGATGTCGGTGGGCCGGTACCTGTGGTGGCAGTGGCGCCGACACCCCCGATGGGAGCCACTCCGTGCCCGGGATATGACTCCGGGCGGGGGGTTCGCGGAGTTTCTGCCCCTGGGCATGCCGATATCCCCACAGGGCACAGGACCCTTGGGGTCTGACACCCAACCGGGGGTGGACTCGGGGTGGTCGCGGCGGGGTGGTCTCGGCGGGGTGGGGTTCCACCTGGCGGAAACGGGTGGTGGAAGTACGCGGTGGTTAGAGGGCGGTGGCTGGGGCTGGCTCGCCTTCCCCGTCCCCGGTCCCGCTGTCCTTTCCCGCTTCTTGGTGGTTCTGGGCGTGGTGGTGTTCCCAGATCTGCCGGTTCACCTTGGTCTGCAACCGGTGCTTAAGCCGGTTATGGGTCGAGCACAACACCTGCATGTTGTCCGCACTCGTGGCCCCGCCGTAAGAGAAGGGGACGATGTGGTCGTACTGCGACCAGCTACGCGGCACATCACAACCCTCGTGCCACTCACAGTAGGACTTCTTGAACCCGGCCGCTTGGCGCACCGGGTCGGGGGCGCACCGCTGCTTTCGCCCCACATCCAACAGAGTCCGACCCTGGGCATCGGTCACGAACCGGCGCAACCAACTCTGCGGGGTCAGGCGGGCCACCATCTGATCAGGCAACACCACACCATCCTCCGTGGTGGCCGGCTCTGCGGTGCCGTCTCCCAGGAACCGCTTCAGCGGCACGGTGATGTTCAACGTGGCCAACGGTTGGCGGCTCAGACTGGAGCAACCCCGATGACCCAAAGCGGTCTCGAAGATCCGCATCATCGCGTCATAGACCCGCTGATGCTTCGGCACGGCGGCGTTCTCCGGCCCATACGGCTCGGTGTAAGCCTGCAGAGCGGCGTGGATGAGTTCGTGGTCGGCCCCCGGCCCCCACATACGCAACAGAAACCCGGACTCGAACGTGGGCGAGAACTGCGCACCCCGGTTCTCGAACGTTTCATCGTAGTCCCGGTCTGCCTTATCCGGGTCCAGGCGGGCGACGAACCATTTCGCCGCGTCTCGCAACTGGCGCACCGAAGCCTGCGGGCACTCGGCCTTGAAACCGATCAACCCGAATTCCAACCGGGCCCGAAACCCCTCCACCGAAGGACGCTGGGCACGGAATTCCTCATCCGCCGTTTCCAGGACCTTCGCCCACTCGGCAGTGGCTTTTTCGGTGGAGGTCGCGATGGCGCACGCCTCACCCAACGACAGGGCGCTGGCCTGGAAGGCTTCTTCCACCAAAGGCAGCTGCTGCCGGTGTAGGGCGCGGGCGAGGGTGGCAAGGCTCTTGGCCTCGGCCGGAGAGGTCCCCCACTGATGAGTGATCCACGCCTGGATACTGCGCTGGCCACCCTCTTCCAACAAGGCGCCGGTGGCCTCCATCCGGGCCAGGGCGGGCAGCATCCCATAGCGGACCCGGTCTGTTTCCTGGTTGAGCCGGCCGAACTGGGCGAGCACATCGGCTTCACACCCGAACGGGATATCCCGTCCGGAGAATTCCACCGCCATCTCCCGCGCACCCGCCATCGCCTTATCGACCGGGGTGTTCCCGGTCGGGCGCGGTGCGTGGGGAGGAAAGCTCATACTCTGACTATATGCGAACACCCCAGGAAATGGCAGGCTTACCGGCGGGTATATTCTACCTATTTCCATGTCGGTGAATGTGCCTACCATAGATGGGGTGGCCATTCTGGGTTATCCACAACCCCTTCCCCTATGACCGGATCCACCTATCACGGAGATGCTCCTAGCGACTTCGTTGGAGGGGCTCTGAATGGAAACGATCTTGTCCGTAGCGCCATGTTGGGCGCCCAACTGGGCGCTACGAGCAAGATCATCGGGGAAAGAGCCTCACCGGTGCCGGCTACCGCAGGGACGCGCCCCACCCCGTGCCCCACCTGTAGCGGGCCCTTCGTGACCCGACCCGTCACGTAGTGGCGACGCGCTCAACGAGGACACCAGAGGGAAGGGAAGGGATCCGGCCGGCCACGGCCGGACCGGGCCCACAGGGCCGTAGGGACCTCAACCACTCTCCCCCCTTCCCCGATAGCCGCCAAACCGCCGCCCGCACCGTACGGGTCAAGGCCACCCACCACAGCGTCACAGCACTCAACATCGCCTTGACGCGTGCGGTGCGGGCGGCAACAATCACGCGGCGGGGAAGGAGGGAGAACCCACCCCCACCCCGCCCAACCACCCCAAGAGCAGAGACCTCAGGCGCCCCACCCACACACCTGAGTGACGCCCCGTAAACCGGTGGGTTCCCGACCCGAGGCGCCCCACCAACCACCCGAGCAACCCCCAACAACCCCAAGAACCAAAAACCTGAGGCACCCCACGCCCCACACCCCACCACACCCACCCCCCGGGCAGCACGAAACCGGCGAAACCAGCGGCTCCCCCAAGATCGATGGGATCATGTAGGCGGAACAGTTCGCCAGCCCAAAATCTCCCACCTGTGGATAACCCACCACAGGCAGCAGCCGCCCGTCCCGAACGGGCTTGGGCGCGCCGGCCCGGCGTACTGGGGCCCGACATACTGTGGCCTGGCGTACTGGACCAGTCCCCGGGGTGGCCCCACGCATCCCGTGCGTGACTAGTGCTGTGACCGGAAACGTTCACCCGGGTGTCCTCACGCTGCGATGGGTAGCGGTCGGCCTCCCCAACGAACACCTTTCTCGCTGCGTACCCGGGC
>NZ_JBEYLC010000024.1:0-82928 GCF_040635885.1 Nocardiopsis sp. NPDC006832
AGGTCGGGCGTCGCGGCATGGGGCTCATGCTTGCGGCCTGACAGCAGCAGCGTGGGGGAAGTGCCCGGACCGTTACCCCTTCTCAAACACGCTCTAAGGCCGGCCACCTGTCGACGGAGCACTGAGCAGGTGAAGTCCGGCGGGAAAGGGACATGGGTGGGACCGCCGTGAAGAATGGTCCAAAGACCCCTTTACCGGAGGCCTTCGGCACTTGCGTGCGACGGAGTGACAGCTCGGGAAAGTAGCCGGTCAGGGTGGGTGACTTGAGGCACGTCGTAGTTCGTGGGGGCGAGTCGAACCCGTACAGAACGCCCATAGACTCGGTTGTGGAACCTTTGGACAGCAGCCGGAAAGAGTCCCCATGAGTGAGACAGACGGCGACCACTTCGATCCTCACGAACACGACCGGCTGTCCCTGCCCCAGGTTCGGTTGGACGACCTGCTCGACGAGGTCCGGTCCCGATTGACCGAGATCTCCCGCAAACAGGAACGCGTCCACACCCTCCTGGAAGCGGTCATCTCCATCGGTGAGGGCCTCGAACTGGACCCCCTCCTGCTGCGGATCGCCGAGACCGCCACCGGACTGGTGAACGCGCGCTACGGAGCCCTGGGGGTGATCGGTCCCGACGGGAACATGAGTCGGTTCATCCCGGTGGGTCTGGAACCCCACGAGATCTCCTCCATCGACCACTGGCCCCGGGGCGAGGGCATCCTCGGGCTGCTCATCAAGGAACCCGAGCCGTTGCGGCTCAAAGAGGTGAGCGACCACCCCGAGTCGCGGGGGTTCCCCGAGGGGCACCCGCCGATGCACACCTTCCTGGGGGTGCCGATCCGCATCCGCGACAAGGTGTTCGGCAACCTCTACATGACCGACAAGCACGACGGTACGGAGTTCACCGGCGACGACGAACTCCTGATGCGCGCCCTGGCGACGGCCGCGGGCACCGCGATCGAGAACGCCCAACTGTTCGCGCAGACCCAGAGCCGTGAGACCTGGCTGGACGCCTCCGGGCAGATCACCACCCGGTTGCTGTCCGGGGCCGCACCCGAGGAGGTATTGCGCCTGGTGGCGCGCCGGGCCCGGGTGATGGCGCACTCCGACATCGCGATCATCGCCATGCCCGGCGAGGACCCCGAGACCCTCACGGTGCGGGTGTGGGACGGCCCCGAGGACCAGTGCGAGTCCTTGGCGGCGGGGGCGCGCGGGGCGACCCTGACCCGGGCCGAGGACACCCTGCTGGGCCGGGTCTACCTGAGCGGCACCCCACTTCAGACGGACGTGTCCGAGTTCGAGCACCTCGGGGTCGGCTTCCTCACCCGGATGGGGGTCGGTCCCGTGCTGGTGCTGCCGTTCGGTCCGCCCGACGGGGCCCGAGGTGTGCTGGTGCTGGCCCGGGACCGCGGCCGAGAGGACTTCCAGGACAGCTGGTCGAACATGTTGTCGTCGTTCACGAACCAGGCGGCGGTCGCCCTGGAGTTGGCCGAGGCCCGCCTGGACTCGGAACGGTTGAGCGTGCTGGAGGATCGGGACCGGATCGCCCGCGACCTGCACGACACCGTCATCCAGCGGCTGTACGCCACCGCCATCACGTTGATGGGCACGGTGCGACGGATCGACGACGCGACCTCCTCCAAGCGGGTGCAGGGCGCGGTGGACGACCTGGACGACACCATCCGACAGATCCGGTCGACCATCTTCGCCCTACAGAGTTCGGGTGAGGACGACTCCTCGTGGTTGCGTTCGCGGGTGCTGGAGTTGGTCAACGCCTCCGCTGAGACGTTGGGCTTCGCGCCCAGGCTGCTCACCCAGGGCCCGGTGGACAACGCCGTGGACGAGCGGGTGGGCGAGCACCTGATCCCGGTGCTGCGTGAGCTGCTGTCCAACGTGGCCCGGCACTCGGGGGCGACCTCGGTGGACGTGGAGCTGTCGGTGGACAACGGTGAGGTCGTGTTGCGGGTGTCCGACAACGGCCGTGGCGTCCCCGAGGGAGTGGCGCGCAGCGGGTTGCGCAACCTGGCCTCGCGCGCCGAGGAGTTGGGCGGTGCGATGGCGGTGGCCTCCGGCCCCGGCGAGGGCACGGTGGTGGAGTGGTCCGCGCCCGTCCAGCGTGAGGGACAGACCCTGGAAGGTTGATCGGGCCCGGCGGTCGGATCCGAGGCGTTTCGAAATCCCGTTGCCTCGACAACCCCTGAGAGCGGACAAGGAGCCGGGCCCGCCCCCTTCGGGAGGCCCGACTCCTTGTCCGTTCCGCACGGCTCAGGCGCTCTGGTCCATGGACAGACGCACCGCGTAGGCCGCCGCCTGGGTACGGCGGGCCATGCCGAGCTTGGCCAGGACTCGGGACACGTAGTTCTTCACGGTCTTCTCCGCCAGGTACATCCTGGCGCCGATCTCCCGGTTGGTGAGTCCCTCACCGATGAGCTCCAGGACACGGCGTTCCTGTTCGGTGAGCTCGCTGAGCGGGTCCTTGCGGCCGGCCTCGTCGCGCAATCGCTTGAGCATGCGCGCGGTCGACTCCGGGTCCAGCAGGGATCGCCCCTGGGCGACCGTGCGGACGGCGCCGACGAGGTCGGTTCCGTGGATCTGTTTGAGGATGTAGCCGGCGGCACCCGCCATGACCGCCCCGTAGAGGGCCTCATCGTCGGAGTAGGACGTGAGCATGAGCATGTGGGTGTCGGGAAGCATCGACCGGATCTCCCGGCAGACGGTGACACCATCACCGTCGGGGAGTCGAACGTCGAGTACGACCACGTCGGGTCGGAGCGCGGGCACCCTGGCCAGGGCCTGCGCGGCGGTACCGGCCTCGCCGACCACCTCGATGCCCTCCTCGTCGTCGAGGAGTGACCCCACGCCTCTCCGGACGATCTCGTGGTCGTCGACCAGGAACACCCGGATCGATCTGTCGCCGCCCATCAGGTGCGCACCTCCATAGCACTGGTGACCTGAGGCGGCAGCGCCGCCTTGGGTTGTGGGCCTTCGCCGCCCGTTGTGGCGCACCGTCGGGCGGTTGCGAGCCGTGTGTTCGCCCTCGGTCCGAAGGCTCGGACCAGGTGTTACCACCCTATCCGGGTGTGTTCGCCACCAGAGGGGGCGAACGTCCCTTCCCGTTTGAGTCCTGTGTCCCGACGGGTAATGCGCGAACGAGGACCTTCGCCGTGGATCAGGGGGATCCCGGCCCCTTTTCCGGTGTTCGTGGACGGACGACGATGAAGAGGGCGGATGCACGGAAGGTACCGGATTTCGGGGGGCTTGTGGTGGTTGGAACAAGCGACGCCGGGGCGTCCAGGAGCGGGCGGGACACGGGACCCGGATCGCCACCGGAACAGCGCACGGCGTCGGAGGAGTTCGCGGGCACCGAACGTCTACACGAGGGCGAGCGGCGATCGCTGGGCGCGGACCTGTCCACCGGCGGGCAGGTCTCGTTCACCGTCCTGGAGCGTCAGACCTGTCTGAACCTGTTGGCCACACGGGACATCGGGCGGGTGGCCTTCACCATCGACGGGGACGCCGCGCCGACGGTGCTGCCCGTCAACTACGCGCTGCTCAACGACACGATCGTGTTCCGCTCGACGTTGGCCGGCTCCATCATGCGTTACGCGCGCGGGTACGCGGCCTTCCAGGTCGACCACCTCGACGAGGAACGCCGTGAGGGGTGGAGCGTGCTGTGTTCGGGGCGTTGCCGGTGGGTCCGTGACGACGGGGAGTTGGAACGCGTCCCGCAGGGCCGTATGCCGCGACCATGGGCGGCCGGCCCGCGGGACCAGGTCCTGAAGATCGTCCCGGCCCGGATCAGCGGTCGGGAGATCCAGCGGGCCTGATCCCGCGAACACGCACATGGACCGGGTGTCCGGATCAGGAAGGATCCGAACACCCGGCCTTTTTGTTCGTTCTGTCGTCTTTCCGGGTATCGATGGCGGCATGGGAATGCAAAGCCGGTTCCCGACACGGTGCGTCCCCCCTTCGCGGGGACGTGGCGCGGAGAGCATGCCGGCATGTGCCATCGACCGGTTCGTTCCTCTTCGGCCCCCGACCCTCGCCGCCGCCCCTCCATGTCCGGGGGCGCCGTGATGAGGACGACCTGGCGACGAGTGGCCCTGGGCGCGGGTGCGGCCGGTGTCGCGACGTTGTTCTCCGTCTCGGGCGCCGCGGTGCCCGAACACGCCACCGCGCTGAACACTCCCCCTTCGGCGGCGCCGTTGGAGCCCCTTTCGCGGACCGCCGAGGACGGGCTCGCCGTCGAGGTGCTGTCCTCTCGGCCCGACACCGTCATGGGCGAGACGGTACTGGTCCGAGTGACGCCGCCGGCCCCCCACCAACCCCACCGGGTGCGGCTGGAATCGAATGGCGATGACGTCACCGAGGCGCTGCGGCGGGTGCTTCTACCCGGGGTGGGCCCGGTGTTGGAGGGGACGGTCTCGAACCTGTCCGAGGGGACCAACTCACTGGTGGCCTCGATCGAGGCCGCGGAGGAGGAGACGACCCGGGAGGGCGGCTCCGCGCCCGAACCGGTGGAGCTGATCGTGACCGCCCACCCGTTGTCGGGGCCGGTGTTCTCCGGGCCGCACCAGGAACCGTTCGTGTGTCGGACCGAGGACTTCGACCTGGCCTGGGGCGGGACGCTGGGCGCCGCCCTGGACGAGGACTGCTCGGTCACCACCCGTGTGGGGTACGTGTACCGATCCACCGACGAGGAGTTCAAGGCGTTGCCGGACCGGGACCGGCTGCCCACCGACGTGGCCACCACGACCACCTCCACCGGGGCGGAGGTGCCCTACACCGTGCGGGTGGAGACCGGGACGGCCAACCGTTCGGTGTACGAGACGGCCCTACTGCATGATCCCCGCGACCCCGAACCCGACCCGTGGACCTCCCCCGAAGGTTGGAATCGGCGCCTGGTGTACAAGTTCGGCGGTGGCTGCCCGGGCGGTTGGTACACGCAGGGCGACCACACCGCCGGGGTGGTGGACCACGGCATGCTCTCCCAGGGGTACGCGGTGGCCTCGGCGTCCTTGAACGTGTTCGGCAACAACTGCAACGACCTCCTCGCCGCCGAGACCATGGCGGCCACCAAGGAACGTTTCACCCTCGCCTACGGCTCCCCCGACCACACCCTGGGCTGGGGGTCCTCCGGGGGTTCGTACCAGGCCCACCAGATCACCGACAACCAGCCCGGGCTGCTGGACGGGATTTTGGTCTCGCAGAGCTACCCGGATGTGGGTTTCGCGACCACTCCGGCGGCGACCGACGCGCTGTTGCTGCGTTCCTACGCCGAGAGGCACCCCGAGGCGCTCACCCCCGATCAGGTGGGCGAGGTCTCCGGGTTCGGTGGCCCCGAGGGGGTGACGGCGATGGCCGGCGCGGCGTCGCGGATCGATCCGCGGGGCGTGTGCCCGGACTCACTGCCCGAATCCGAGCGCTACCACCCCGAGGACAACCCCGACGGGGCGCGCTGCGACCTGTACTCGCACACCGTCAACGTCTACGGGACCGATCCCGGCACCGGGCTGCCCCGGCGGCCGTTGGACAACGTCGGTGTCCAGTACGGTCTGTCTGCGCTGATGGCCGGGGACATCGACGTGGACGCGTTCTTGCACCTGAACGAGCACATCGGTGGACTCGACGCGGACGGTCAGGTGGTGGCCGAACGTACCGAGGGCGACCCGGAGGCCATCGCGGCGGCCTACGACAGCGGCCGGTTGTTGCACGGGGGCGGCGGGCTGGCCGACGTCCCCGTGGTGGACCACCGCCCCTACCAGGACGACACACCGGGCGGTGACATCCACATGCGCTACCACTCCTTCTCCACCCGGGAGCGGTTGGTCCAGGCCAACGGCACCGACGCCAACCACGTGATGCTGGTCGAGCCCTACCGGTCGGGGGTCTTCGACTCATCGAGCCCGGTCGCCGGGCGCGCACTGAGGGAGCTGGACTCCTGGGTGAGCGCGGCCGCCGACGACGCGCGGGTGCGCCCGCGCTCCACCCCGATCGAGCGGGTGGAGCGCACCCGCCCGGACTGGCTGACCGATTCCTGTTGGATCGGGGGCGAGCGTGTGGTCGCGCCCCAACTGCCCCTGCCGGCCGGTCAGGGCGACCGGTGCGCGGACGCCTTCCCCGTGCACGGTTCGCCGCGGACGGTGGCGGGCGGCCCGCTCGCTTCGGACGTGGTCAAGTGCCGGCTCACCCCCTTCGACGAGAGTGAGCATCCGGTGGAGTTCGACGACGAACAGGCCGAACGAGCCCGGGAGGTCTTCGCGGAAGGGGTGTGCGACTGGTCGCGTCCGGGGGTGGATCAGCGACCGCCGAAGGGGCCCTGGCAGTTCTTCTGAGCCCGCCACGACCGTGCCCGGGGCCGGCGGAGCCGACGAGGCCGAACGGATGACCGCGGGGTCAGTCCGCGGGGCGGTGTAGGACGAAGATGCCGCCGTAGGCGGGCTGGTCGAGGCGTTCCTCGTCGGTGGCCACGTATTCGTCCAGAATGGCCAGGATTCGCCGGTCCAGTTCCTGGAGCCCGTCGTCGCTCAGGTGCAGGACGAAGCGGGCGTAGGTGCGCAGCGACTCGGGCCCGGCCTGGGCGAGTTCGTCTTGGAAGGCCTGGACCGGCGCGGCCCGCGCGATCGGTTCCTCGTCCGCGAGCGGACCGTCCAGCCACCAGGTCACGGCGGTGGCACGGTAGGGCTTCTCCAGGGCTCCCCCACTGCCGGTGCGGACCGGGGCGGCCGTCAGGAGCCCCGCCTCCACCAACTGCCGGACGTGGTAGAGGACCGTGCCGGGTGAGGTCTCCAGGCGGTCGGCGAGCTCCTTGTTGGTGAGTTCGCGCAATCGGCACTCGCGGAGGATGCGCAGGCGCAGGGGGTGCCCGAGGGCCTTGGCCTCCTGGGCGGTGGCGGGGCGGCGCTTGCCCGGCTCGAACGCGGCGGGCGGGGCCGGCTCCGACTCACTCATGTGGGCAACGCTACCGGGTCGATAGATTGAAGCCAATCGATTGAGTTTTATCAATCGATCTGTCATCGTCGATCCATGGCCGAGAACGACGGGCACACGCCCTCCACCCCTCCGTCCGGCACCACCACGACCGCCCCCGGACCACTGGGCGGCCCCTACTGGCGGCTATGGACCTCCTCAGGGCTGTCCAACCTCGCCGACGGCGCCCTCAAGGCCGCCCTGCCCCTGGTGGCCCTGCGCCTGACCGACTCACCCCTACTGATCGCCGGAGTGGCCACCGCGCTGAGCCTGCCCTGGTTACTCTTCGCGTTACCCTCCGGTGTCCTGGCCGACCGGCTCGACCGCCGAGTGGCCATGGTCGGCGCCAACGTCGTGCGCGCCGCCCTCCTCGTGCTGCTGGTGCTCTCCCTGTCCCTGGGGTTCGGTTCGATCTGGCTGCTGTACGCGTTCGCCTTCGCCATCGGGGTCACCGAGACCCTCTACGACACCTCCGCCCAGTCGATCCTTCCGCAGATCGTCCCCCGGAGCAGTCTGTCCCGGGCCAACGGCCGCCTGTACGCGGCGGAACTGACCGGGCAGGAGTTCATCGGCCCGCCACTCGGCAGCGCCCTGGTGGCGGTCGGTGTCGCCTTGGCCTTCGTCACCCCGGCGGCGCTGTGGGCCGCCGCCGTGGGAATGTTGCTGCTGGTCAAGGGCCGATTCCGGGTGAAGAGGACCGGGCCGGCCACCACCATGCGCACCGAGATCGCCGAAGGAGTGCGGTTCCTATGGGGCAATCGACTGCTGCGCCGGTTCGCCCTCATGGTCGGGGCGTCCAACTTCGCCACCCAGGCGGCCTTCGCGGTGTTCGTGCTCTACGCGGTGGGCCCCGGTTCGCACCTGGGGTTGCACGAGGCCGCGTTCGGCCTGCTGCTGATCTCCACCGCCGTGGGCAGCCTGATCGGGTCCTTCCTGGTCGAGTGGGCCGAACGGTGGTGCGGGCGCACCTGGGCGCTACGCGTCTCCGTGGTCGGGTTCGCCCTGCTGCTCGGGGTACCCGGGCTGAGCACGAACCTGTGGGTGGTGACGGCGGGCCTGTGCGCGGGCGGTGTCGCCATCATGGTCTGGAACGTGATCGTGGTGTCGCTACGCCAGCGGTTGACCCCCGACCACCTTCTCGGCCGGGTGAACAGCGTCTTCCGGCTGCTGGCCTGGGGCACCATGCCGCTGGGCGCGGCCACCGGCGGGGTACTCGCCTCCCTCATGGGGCTCAGGCCGATGTACCTGCTGCTGGGCGGGTCGATGTTGCTGCTGTTGCTGCCGTTGATCCGGCTGAGCGACGCGCGCTTCGACGCCGCCGAAGCCGAGGCCCTCGCCCGGGAAGCCCGCTGAATTCGATGGACCATGGGCGCTAGCCCGGTCAGGATGGGGCGCATGAGTTCCACCGAACCCGCCCCGGACGACGTCGAGGTGTTGGAGGGCGGCAACGTCGCCGAGAGCGTGCTGCGCGTGGGCGCCACGGTGCGCAAGCCGTGGCTGCCCTCCTCCCCCGCCGTCACCGAACTCCTGCGTCACCTGAACCGGCACGGCTATCCGGCCGCACCCGCCACGCACGGGCGGCACCCGGAGGGTTCCCAGTGTCTGGAGTACGTGCCCGGGACCCTGGCCGACCGGATGGCGCCGATGTCCACGGCCGGGCTGCGGCGGGTGGGCGCGCTGATCCGGCGCCTGCACGACCTGACCACCGACTTCATCCCGCGAGGCGAACCCGTGTGGGGATCGGTCTTCCCGCCGGAGGAGGGCGAGGTCATCTGCCACTACGACCTGGCCCCGTGGAACCTGGTCGTCGGCGGGCGGGACACCGGGAACGCGGAGCCTCACTGGTGCTTCATCGACTGGGACGGCGCCGCCCCGGGTACCCGGATGGGCGATCTGGGCTACGCGGCGCACGGGTTCGCACCCCTGCACGCCGGCGGTGATCCCGACATCGACGGCCGGCGTCTGCGGGCGCTGGCCGACGGCTACGGCTGCGACCTCGAACAGCGCGCGGCGCTGCCCTGGGCCGCGCTGCACCGGGTGCGCGGCATGTTCGAACTGCTGGAGGAGGGCGCGCGGACCGGGACACAACCCTGGGCGCGGTTGCACGCCGAGGGCCACGCCGACCACTGGGGCCCGGCCGCCGACCACATCGAACACCACGCGGACCTATGGGCGCGGATGCTCACCGCGCCCTGACGGCGGCCCCTCAGGCGGGGCGGGTCCAGACGAAGGCGGCCGAGATGGGGTGACCGCGAAACCTCTCCCACTTGGGTTTGGCCGCCACCCAGCCCTCGTCCACCACGGCCTCCTCCAACGCCACCAGCCGCCACCCGGCGGCCAGGGCGGCGCGCACGTGGTCACCGACGTGGTGGACGTGCGTGGTGATGGCGACGTCCTCACCGGAGGCGTCGGTGAAGTGGGTGGGCATCCCCGAGACCATGATGAACTGCGGGTGGTAGGCGACCAGGACGAAGTGCCCGCCGGGCCGGGTGAGCCGCCACGCCTCGGCGTAGAGCGGGTCGAGCCCGGGCAGGTGCTCGTCGATGAGCGAGGCGATGGTCAGGTCGTAGGAGCCGGCGGGCAGTCCGGTGGCGCGCACGTCGCCTTGGGCGAGGGTGGCGTGGGCGCCGCGCTTCTCGGCCAGCGCGAGCATCCCGGCGCTCAGGTCCACACCGTCCACGCGTGGGATCCCGCGTTCTCGAAGCCAGGCGCCGGTGCGCCCGGTTCCGCACCCCAGGTCGGCGGCGCGGTCGATCGTGCCCCAGTCGGGTGCGGTGAGCCCGGCGAGCAGACCCAGGTCCATCGCGTCAAGGACGGACTCCTCGTAGGTGGTGGACCATCCGTCGTAGCCGGTGGCCACGTCCACGGTGCGATAGTGGCGGGTGTCGAAGGTGGAGAAGTCGGCCATGGCGACGAGTATCCCGTGTTCGGGACGGGTACGGCCACCCGTTTTCCGGAGTATGGCCCTCGCGGAAAATGCGTTGCCCGCGCGGATGGCCCTCCCCTAACGTGGACGTCATGGCAGCATTCCACGCGATCTTCCAGGGTCCACAGGCCTGGCCCGCGGTCGCCTACGCACGACTCCGGTCCGCTCAGCCGGCCCGGTAGCCGAACCCCTCTGAGCGCACCGCCGTTCCCGCGTCCTCATCGGCGCGACGTCGGCGGTGCCGGGTTCGTCCTTCGTCGCACCCGCGTCTTCGCCGGTCCGGTCTCAGCCGACGCCCCTTTTCCCTTTCGGGCGGTCGGCCGGCGGACCCTGTCCCTTTTCTGACGCGCCCTGGCCGGGCGTGGGTCCCGTCGTGCCGTTCACGCCCTCGTCGGCCACCCCCGGTGGCGGAACGGACCACGCACGCATGGCACGCGCCAGGAACAACGACCGTCGACGTCTGTCCCAGAACTTCCTCGCCGATCCGGCGACCGCCCGTTGGGTGGTGCGCACCGCGCGAGTGGGACCCGAGGACCTGGTGTTGGAGGTGGGTCCGGGTGAGGGCGCCCTCACCCGCCACCTCACCCGGGACGCGCGGCGGGTGATCGCCCACGAACTCGATCCGCGTCTGGCCGACCGACTGGCCGAACGCTACCGGGAGCGCGCACCCGGGTTGCGGGTGGTGCGCGGGGACTTCACCCGATCGCGTCCACCGGGCTCCCCCTTCGTGGTGGTCGGCAACATCCCGTACTCACGGACCTCCGACATCGTCCGTTGGTGTCTGGAGGCCCGCCACCTGACCTCGGCCACGCTCGTCACCCAGTTGGAGTACGCCCGCAAACGCACCGGGGCCTACGGGCGGTGGAGCAAGGTGACCGTGCTGAGCTGGCCGGAGTGGTCCTGGACCCTGGCCGGGCGGATCGACCGGCGCAGGTTCCGTCCGGTGCCACGGGTGGACTCGGGTGTTCTGGTGCTGCGCGCCCGGGAGGAACCGTTGCTGCCCCGGGAGCACTTGGACGAGTACCGGTGCCTGGTGGAACTCGGTTTCGGTGGGGTGGGCGGTTCGCTTTCGGCGTCCCTGCGCCGCGCGTACCCGGCACGGAAGGTGACCAGGGCACTGGGCACGGCGCGGGTCGCGGCCGGCGCACCGGTGGGGTTGGTGACGCCCGGACAGTGGGTGACGTTGACGCGTGTTCTGACCGATTGAGGCCCCGGCCAGGCCGGGGATCGCGCACCGACCTCACCTAACGTGGGTTTATGCGACGAATAATGCCTTACGCACTGTTGTTGCCGTTGGTCCTCGCCGCTGCCGCGTGCGCCTCCCCTGCGGAGATGGCGCTGGAGGACCCGGTGGAGACCTCCGCCACCGAGGAGGAGACCACCGGGTCCGCCCCGACCGATGAGGCCGACGAGGGGGAGGGCGGCGCCCCGGGCACTTCGGACCAGAGCGGTGCTCCCGACGCCGGGGACACTCTGGCCTTCGGGGAGCCGGCCGTCTTCCCGCACCCGGTGGGCGCCTACGAGGAGGAGTTCCAGGAAGGGATCGAGGAGGACGTGGTCTACACCGTGGACGACGTCACCACCGACGGAGCCGGGAACGCCGGCTTCACCCTGACCGTGGATGTGCCCGAACTCGGCCGGGTGTTCGGCCTGGGCAACATGTCCGTGGAGTGTTTCTTCGACGAGGCCGGCACCCCCGCGACCAGCGACGCTCCGGTCACGGAGGCCGAGGCGGGGACCCACACCATGGACATGGAGTGCGAGGCGCCGCAGAGCGCTCAGGACCTGACCGTGGTGATGACCAACGCCGAGGACGAGGCCACCTGGACCGGCCCCCTGGAGTGACCCTTCGGACCGGGACATCGGGCCCATCACCGTGGCCGGCCTCGTCGCCGGGGCCGCCCTGTTCGAGGGCGGTCGCCTGGATACGCTCGGTGAGGAGGAGCCCACCGCGTTCCGCGGGGACCCTACCCCGTCTACGCGGACACGCTCCTGTCCCCGGACCCGATCAAGGACGTGACCGATGCCCCTCACACCGCCCTGCCCCGCAGGTGAACTCTCGGCCGTACGCGGAGACCTCGTCTACTTCACCGGTGATCCCTTCCGCGTACCGATACGGGAGTGCTTCGTCCACCAGGTCGACGGGGTGGTCGTGGTCGAGGACGGGCTGATCCGGGAGGTCGGACCGGCCACCGACGTCCTGCCCGGACTCCCCGAAGGCACACGGGTGGATCACCACCCGGGCTGTCTGGTCGGGCCCGGCTTCATCGACTCCCACGCGCACTACGCGCAGAGCGACATGATGGCCGCCCACGGCGACCAACTCATCGACTGGTTGCGCAACCACACCTACGTCGCCGAAGAGCAGATGGCCGATCCGACGCACGCCACCGCGATGGCCCGCCGGTTCCTCTCGGAGCTGCTGCGCAACGGGACCACCACGGCGCTGACCTTCGCGACCGTGCACCGCCACTCGGTGGACGCCCTGTTCGGTGCGGCCTCCACCCTCGGTATGCGGATGATCGCCGGCAAGGTCCTCATGGACCGCAACGCGCCCGAGGCCCTGCGCGACACGGTGGAGAGCGGCTACCGGGACTCCCGGGACCTGATCGGCGCCTGGCACGGGAAGGGCCGGAACATGTACGCGATCACCCCGCGTTTCGCCCCCACCAGCAGCGACGAACAGCTGGCGGCCGCCGGTGAGCTGTGGCGCGAGTTCCCCGACGTCCACGTGCACGGTCACCTGTCCGAGAACCGGGACGAGGTCGCGTGGGTGCGCGAGTTGTTCCCCGAGCGTTCCGGTTACCTGGACGTGTACCACCACCACGGTCTGACCGGTCGGCGCGCCGTGTACGCCCACGGCGTGCACCTGGGCGAGGACGAACTCCGGCTCTGCCACGACACCGATACCGCCATCGCGCACTGCCCCACTTCCAACAACTTCCTGGGCAGTGGTCTGTTCCCGTTGCACGAGGCGCTGGACCCCGAGCGTCCCGTGCACGTCGGACTCGGCACCGACGTGGGCGCGGGCACCACGTTCTCGCTGCCCTCCACCATGGGTGAGGCCTACAAGGTGGCGCAGCTGCGCGGCCACAGCCTGGATCCCCTGCGTTCGCTGTACCTGGCCACCCTGGGCGGCGCCGTCGCCCTGGACATCGACCGCCACGTCGGCACCCTCACACCGGGGCACGAGGCCGACCTGGTGGTGCTCGACCCGCAAGCCACGCCGCTGCTGTCACGGCGGACGAACACGGCCGAGTCGGTCTCCGATCTGATCTTCGCGTTGTCGATCCTGGGCGATGACCGGGCGGTGCGCCGCACCTACGTGGCGGGCCGCCCGCTCGGTCCCGAGGACGTCCCGGCCGATGCGAGCTGAACGACAGGAGCCCCTCGACCGTCGGGACCTGCCCGCACCGCACGGCGGCCGACCGGGCCGAGGCCCTCGGGCGGATGGTGTGGGAGCACCTGGCCGAGTGGGCGCGTGCCCGACTACCGGAAACGGCCCGAACGGGCGGGCCGGACACGTAGGACGGCGAAGGACTCGCCCGGCAGCTCGACCCGGGTGCCTTCGACCCGGGTGTGTCCGGTGACGAGCAAGGGTTCCCCGGGGTCGGCGTCCAACTCGACGGAGGCCTTCTCGGCGGACAGGTTGCACAACAGCCGCAAGCGGCCACGGTGCAGGACGAGTACCCGGCCGTCATCGCTCGCGCTCACCTCGAAGCGGTCCAGGCGCGGGTCGGCCAACTCGGGTTCGGTGCGGCGCAGGGCGATGAGCGCCCGATAGGTCCCCAGGACCACCGCCCCGGGTTCGCGCTCGGGCTCGGACCAGTCCAGGACGGCGCCGTCGCGGGTGGCCGGGTCCATGGGGTCGGGGACGTCCTCCTCGGCCCAGCCCAGGGCGGCGAACTCGCGGCGGCGCCCGGCGCGTACCCCCTCGATCAGGGCCGGGTCGGTGAAGGACGCGAAGAACGGCCAGGGGGTGGTGGCGCCCCACTCCTCGCCCATGAAGATCATCGGGGTGTAGGGCGAGCACAGCACCAGCGCCGCGCCGCAGGTGAGCAGACCGGGTGAGAGGTGTTCGCCCTTGCGGTCGCCACGGGCGCGGTTGCCGATCTGATCGTGGGTGGCCAGGTATCCCAGGAACCGGTTGCCCGGGACGCGGTGGGTGTCGACCGGTGCGCCGTGGCTTCGCCCTCGGAACGAAGAGGGCCCACCGTCGTGCCGGAACACGTGTCGCAGTACGTCGGCGAGCACGTGGGGGCCGGCGAAGTCGGCGTAGTAGCCGTGGGTCTCCCCCGTGAGCGCCACGTGCAGGGCGTGGTGCAGGTCGTCGGACCACTGGGCCGTCATGCCCAGACCGCCGGCCTCGCGGGGCAGGACGGTGCGAGGGTCGTTGCGGTCGGACTCGGCGATCAGGGACAGGGGGCGGCCGAGTCCGGTCGCCAGGGCGTCGACGGCGTCGGAGAGTTCGACCAGGATCGGTACGGCGCGGTCGTCCCTCATCGCGTGCACGGCGTCCAGGCGCAGCCCGTCCAGGTGGTAGTGGCGCAGCCAGTCCAGGGCTCCCTCGACGATCAGGTCGCGGACGGGGTCGGAGTGGGGGCCGTCCAGGTTGAGGGAGGGGCCCCAGGCGTTCTCGCCGAGGAAGTAGGGGCCGAAGCGCGGCAGGTAGGCGCCGGAGGGGCCCAGGTGGTTGTAGACCACGTCGAGCAGCACGGCGAGGCCGCGCCGGTGACAGGCGTCGACGAACCGCTTGAGGGCGTCGGGCCCGCCGTAGGGTTCGTGGACCGCCGACCACAGGACCCCGTCGTAGCCCCAGCCGTGGGTGCCGTCGAAGGCGTTGAGCGGCATGAGTTCGACGTGGGTGACGCCGAGTTCGACCAGGTGGTCGAGGCGGTCGATGGCGCCGGTGAGGGTGCCGTCACGGGTGAAGGTGCCCACGTGGAGTTCGTAGATCACGGCCCCGGCGAGGGGGCGACCGGTCCAGTCCGCGTCGGTCCAGACGTGGGCGTCGTGGTCGTAGACCCGACTGCTGGTGTGGACGCCCTCGGGTTGCCACAGCGAGCGCGGGTCCGGCAGGGCCCGTTCGTCCTCGTCCAGCAGGTAGGCGTAGTCGGATCCGGGTCCGGCCCCGGCGACCGTGACGTGCCACCATCCGTGGTCGTCGCGGTCCATGGGGTGGTCGGTGCCGTCGACGCGCACGCGCACCCGGTGGGCTTGGGGGGCCCAGACCGAGAAGTCTCCGTGGACGCCGCGTCCGAGGGTGGCGGGGTGGTTCGGTTCGTTCACGCACGGTGACCTACCCAGGGACGACGAGCGTCGAACCGCCCCACGCGGCGTCCTCAACGGGCGGGATCCGGCGGGCCCCGATTCCGGCAGGGGCCGGATCCCGGAAACAGGGATGCCGGGACCGGCGCGCCGTGAGACGGTGTGGCGATGGAAGAACGTCTGGTGCTGGGGATCTGCGGAAGCCTACGGCGGGGTTCGCTCAACGCGGCCCTGTTGCGGTTGGTGCCACGGGTGGGTTCGGAGCTCACGCTCGCCGGTGAGGACCTGGCCGGTCGATTGCCGTTGTTCAATCCCGACGTCGAGAACGATGAGGGCTCCTGGCCGGATTCGGTGCGCGAGTTGCGGGACCTGGCCGCGCGCGCCCAGGGGTTGGTGATCGCCACGCCCGAGTACGCGCACGGCCCCGCCGGGGTGACCAAGAACGCCATCGACTGGTTGGTGGGTTCGGGTGGACTGGTGGGCAAGCCGACCCTGTTGGTGAGCGCCTCCCCCGGTCAGGCCGGCGGTATGCGGGCCCACGCACCGTTGATGCCGACGTTGACCCTGTTGGGCGCGGTGTTGGTCGACTGCGTGGTGGTCTCCCGTGCGGGGTCGCGTGTGGACGAACGCGGTGAGTACGACGACCCGGCGGTGGTGGAGCGGATGCGGTTGGCCGTGGCCGAACTGGAGGACGCGCTGTCCTACGCCGAGGGCAGGCGAGCGGGTCTGCCCCTGGGCGGGATCCTCTGACCGTTCCGCTCAGGCGCCCTGGGACAGGGGGCGGTAGGTTCCCAGACGAATCGAGGCGGTGACGCGCACGGGGTCGGGCAGGTCGGCCACGCGTTCGGCCAGCTCCTCGGGGGTGATGTGGCGGGCGCTGGGCCCCATCCCCACGACGGTGAGCGCGTCCGGGTGCGGAAGGTCCATCTCGAAACGGACCGGTCGCGCCTGGACCGGCGTGAAGTGGGTGTGCAGGCTCTGGGCCAAACGCTCTTCCTTGCGGGGGTCCACGTCCAACAACCCCAGGGCGGAACGCAGCTCGGTGAGGTGGTCGGGTTCGGGGGTGACCACCAGCAGCGTCCCGGTGGGCGCCAGGACGCGGTGGAACTCGGCGGCGTTGCGGGGGGCGAACACGTTGAGCAGGACGTCGGCGACCCCGTCGGCCAGGGGCAGGACCCGCCAGGAGTCGGCGGTGACCGCTCCGGCGCGAGGATGTGCCTTGGCCGCCTTGCGGGCGGCGAACTTGGACACGTCGGTGGTCAGTCCCACCGCGCCGGGCGTCGCCTCCAGGACCTGGGCCAGGTAATGGCCGGTGCCACCGCCCACGTCCACGATCAACGGGGCCGCGCCGACGCCCGCCACGGCCTCGGCCAAGGCCCGGCCGATGGGGTCGTAGTGCCCGGCCGCCTGGAAGCGCAGCCGATCGGCGACCATCTCCTTGCCGTCCCCCGTTCCGGGCGGGGTGGCGCCGGTGAGCAGCCCGGCGTAACCCTCGCGGGCGACGTTGAAGCCGTGCCGTGCGGGGCAGGTGAGCCCGCGAGGGTCCCGGGTCAGTGCCCTCCCGCAGACGGGGCAGGCCAGGGCGTCCGCCACGCGCTGCGGCATGCGCAGGCGGGGACCGGTGTGGGTGTTCGTCATGATCGCGGTCAGCCTACCGGCGTTCGACCTCTGGCCAGCACCGCGACCGGGTAGCGGTCCAGGACCTCGGTGAGGTGGGCGGTGGTGAGGCCGTCCACGCGCTCGGGCACGATGGGGCGAGCGGTCAGCAGGTCGACCCAGTCCCCCGGCCCCGAGGGCAAGGGCAGCACGGTGTCGGCCCAACCACCGGCGTCGGCCAGGGTCAGCGGTAGGCGGGTGGCGACCACCGCCAGCGCCGGGCCGTGGGAGCCGCGGGTGGTACGGGCGAAGGCCAACGCGTGGTCGGCGGCCGGCCCTTGCGCGCTCAACGGCAGGTAGCCGGTGGGTCGCAGGTCGCGGCGGGCCATCAGACAGGTGCGGACCAGGTGGAGTTTGGCCGCGCCGTCGGCGTCGACGCGCGGACGCCACCCCGCCTCGATCCGGGCCAGTGGTTCGGCGCGCGCCTCGTGGTCGACCGGGCGCCGGTTGTCGGGATCGACCAGGGACAGGTCCCACAGTTCGGTGCCCTGGTAGACGTCGGGCACGCCGGGACCGAGCAGCTGGACGGCCTTCTGGCCCAGGGAGTTGCTCCATCCGGGCGCCGTGATGGACTCGGCGAACGCGCGCACCTGGGCGTACAGGTCGGCGTCGGCGCGCAGCCGGTCGGGCCAGGAACGGATCCGTTCCTCGAACTCGGGGTCCTGGTGGGTCCAGGAGGTGCCCAGCCGCGCCTCGCGGGCGGCCTTGAGCAGGTAGTCGGTCAGTCGCTCGTCGTCGATGGGCCAGGCGCCGAGGAGGGTCTGCCAGCCCAGCAGGTCCAGGGCGGGTTCGGGCAGGGGCGCGCGCGGACTCCATCGGCGTACGGCGTCGGCGAAGTCGCCGGGGATCTCCGAAAGCACGGCCAAGCGGGCGCGCACGTCCTCGGAGCGTTTGGTGTCGTGGGTGGACAGGGTGGTCATGGTGTGCGGTTCGGTGGCCTCTCGGCGCAGTTGCGCGGTGTGCAGGTCGGCCACGCTCGTCCCGAAGGCGGCCGGGTCGCCGCCGACCTCGTTGAGGGCCACGAACCGGGTGCCTCGGTAGAAGGCGGTGTTCTCGGTGCCCATGGCCACGACCATGCCGCTGGTCTGTTGGACGCGGCGGGCGAGTTCACCGTGGGGGTCGGTGCGCACCGAGCGGTCGATGCCCTTCAGGACCGGTTGCAGGTCGGGGCGGCGGTCGGCGGCGGCGCGTACGGCGCGCGCCCAGTCGTCCTCGCCTTCGGGCAGGTAGGAGCGGTAGACGTCGAAGGAGACCAGGAGTTCGGCCACCGCCTCCTCCGCCCGGCGAGGGTCGGTTCCTTCCGGCGGGATCAGTGCGGCGATGCGGCGCACCTCGGTGTGCAGGAGTTCCCCGGCCGCGTGACCCCTGGCCTGGATGTCGATCTCGGGGACGTCGGTGGCCACCCCGTGGTCGCGTGCCAGGGTGGTCAGGATCGGTTCGGCTCCGGGGTCGACGAACGCCCCGCACACCTGGCGCAGGGCGTCGTAGCCGGTGGTTCCGGCGACCGGCCAGGACGCGGGAAGGTTCTCCCCCGGGGCGAGGATCTTCTCCACCACGATCCGGCCGCCGAAGCGTTCGGCCAGGCGGCGCAGGTATCCGCCGGGGTCGCTGAGTCCGTCGACGTGGTCCACGCGCAGCCCGTCGACCAGGCCTTCGCGGCCCCAGCGCAGGATCTCGGCGTGGGTGGCGTCGAAGACCCCGGGGTCCTCCACCCGCACCGCGGCGAGGTGGTCGACGTCGAAGAAGCGCCGGTAGTTGAGTTCGCCGTCACCGCGCCGCCAGGACACCAGCCGATAGTGCTGACGCGGGTGGACGTCGGCCACGTCCTCGCCAGGGGTGTGGGTGCCCTCGGCCAGGGGGAAGCGTTTGTCGAAATAGACCAGGTGGCCGTCGGCGATGGTGAGTTCGCTCAAGGCGGCGCGTCCGTCGTCACCGTCGTCGCCCAGGACCGGGACCAGGATGGGCCCGGAGTCGAAGTCGATGTCGAAGCATCGGGCGTGGACGGAATCGCGCCCGTTGGCGAGCACGTCCCACCACCACGGGTTCGCGTCGGGTCGGGCGATCGACATGTGGTTGGGGACGATGTCGACGACCACCGCCAGTCCCAGGGCGTGGGCTCTCTCGGCGAACGCCCGCAGCGCGGCCGGCCCGCCCAGGACATCGGAGACCCGTGTGGGGTCGACCACGTCATACCCGTGGTCCGATCCGGGGGTGGCGGCCAGCACGGGTGAGAGGTAGACGGCGTCCACTCCCATCCGGTGCAGGTGGTCGAGCGTTCCGGTGGCCTCGTCCAGGGTCAGATCGGGGCCCAACTGCAGGCGGTAGGTGGACTCGGGTGTGCGGTGGGGCGTTCTGTCAGCGCTCATCATCCGATTCCGTGCCCCGGTCGTCGGCGTGTCATGCACACGGTTCCGGCCCTGGTGAGGGGCCCGAACGGAACCCGCTTCCAGGGCGCGTCCCGCTACCTTTCACCGGTCGAAAACCCCTAGTTCATCTCTTGTACACCTATAGTCCCCCGAGTCGCCACGGATGCGTCCGGTTCCACACACACCCGCGTTGGGGAAGGCGGTCCGATCATGGTTGAATTCATCGGCGGTGTTCCATTACCAGCGACAACGCGCCGGATATCGGCGGCCGACGGTGAAGACGACGAGGACCACCGCCACCGACGAAGGGGATAGAAGCAGCGTGCTCCCGCCCAACAAGCGCACCCGCACCCAGGACCGTCCCGGACGCCGGGCCAACGTCTACCGGGGCGCCGCCTCGGCCGCACTGGCCGGGTTGATGCTGGCGACCACCGCCTGCGGCGGCGACAACGCCGTCGAGGGCGCGGGGCCGGCGGTCCCCGACGACCTGGAGTGCTTCTCCGGCAGCTTGAACGGCGCCGGTTCCAGTGCCCAGGAGAACGCGATGACCACCTGGATCGCGGGTTTCCAGTCGGCCTGCGAGGACGCGCGCATCTACTACGACTCGATCGGTTCGGGTGGTGGGCGCAACCAGTTCATCGACGGCGCGGTGGCCTTCGCCGGGACGGACGCGGCCATGGACCCCGACGAGAACACCGACGCCCTGGCGCGTTGCGGTGACTCCGACACCATCAACCTGCCCGCCTACGTGGTGGCCATCGCGGTGGTGTTCAACGTCGAGGGCGTGGATTCGCTCAATCTGAGCCCGGACGTCCTGGCCAAGATCTTCAACCAGGACATCACGCACTGGAACGACCCCGAGATCGCCGAGGACAACCCGGACGCGGACCTGCCCGACCTGGCCATCACCCAGGTGAGTCGGGCCGACGACTCCGGTACCACGGAGAACTTCACCGAGTACCTGTCCGAGGCCGCTCCCGACTCCTGGCCGCACGAGCCCGGCGGCCAGTGGCCGTTGGCCCCGCGCGAGTCCGCGCAGGGCAACAGCGGTATCGCCGACACCGTCTCGCGCGCCGAGGGCGCCATCGGGTACGTGGAGATGTCGCACCTGCACGGCCTGCCCGCCGCGAACATCGGTGTGGGCGACGAGTTCGTGGAGATCGCCCCCGACGCGGCCGCCCAGGTCGTGGCCGACTCCCCGCGCCGCGAGGAGAACACCAGCGAGTACGACCTGGCGTTGGACCTGGACTACGGCACCACCGAGCCGGGGAGCTACCCGCTGGTCCTGGTCAGCTATGAGACCGCCTGCCTGGACTACCCGGACGAGGGCGAGGCCGAGCGGGTCAAGGCGTTCCTGAACTACGTGGTCAGCCCCGAGGGTCAGGAGGCGGCCTCCGCCGAGACCGACTCCACGCCGGTCAACGACAACCTGCGGGAGAACCTGTTGGACTCGATCGAGGCGATCAACTCCTGATCTGAGGGCACCGTCCGCCAACTGCGGGGATCTTCGACAGGTGTGGGAATCGCGGGCGCGTCACCACTGTGGCGCGCCCCTTTCACGTTCGCGATCCGATACCTTGTGCGCAGACCGTATCGCGCAGAGTCACCGATGGCGCGAAGTGGCGGTATACGAAGGGGTCCGTCCCCGTTCGGGTGGGTGTCTTCCCCCATCTACCCGGCCGTGGGCGGACCTCCCGGGTCGGCGGACTCGTCGCCCTCGGGCATATCCCGACCACAGGCACGGCAGGCCCGGTGCCACAGCGCCCGGATCCTTCGCCCCAGGCCGCGCCGTCGCACCATGCCGTGCGGGGGCTCCTCCTTCGGGTGATGGTCCTCGGCCGCTCCACGCCCGTCCTGTTCCTCCTCCGGTTCCCCCTTCGGGCCACCCGCAACACCCGGATCCTCCTCGTATCGGATCTCGGACGCCGGCACGGGCATCGGCGGCACCGAACGGTGCAGGGTCAGATCGGTCAGGGTGCCCTCGCCGCCGTGGATGCGGTAACGCCCGTGCAGTTGGGCGACCACGTCTGTCAGTTCCTCGTCCTCTCGCCGCACCCGCATGGCCCGGGCCAGGGCACGGGTGCGCCACAATCGCACCCTCGTGTCCCGCGTGGGCGAGGAGGCTTGGAAGAGCTCGATGAGACCGGATCGGGAGCGTTCGGCGCCGGCCAGCAACCGTGACAGGCTCAGCTCGCCCAACCCCCAGGCCACCGGCAGCTGGAACAGGAACGGGGAGGGGAACCCGGTGCGCGGGGCGACCGAGGCGAAGGTGATGCGGGGTTCGCGCAGGTAGTTGGCCTGGATCAGACGCAGGTCCAGACCCTGGTGTTCGAGGGTCGTCTCACGCACCCCCGCCCAGTCGGCGACCAGGGTGACCACCAGGTCGGCCTCGGTACCGCCCAGCAGCCGGTCCACGCAGCCGCGCACCAGGTCGTAGGAGGCGCCGGAGACCTCGACCACGGCGTGCACCAGCGGGATGCGGCGCCGTTCGACGGGCACCCGTTCGCGGTAGGCGTGCGGGTGCGGCATGAGCTCGGCCAGGACCTCGGTGCGAAAGCGCTCGGAGGGCAGACGGGTGCGGGCGGTGACGGCCGGGCCCACGTGCCAGGCGGTGGCCGCGGGTTCGGGCACCATGACCGCACCCGCCTGCCACAGGCGATAGCCGAACTCGGTGTCCTGCCCCAGGTCGAGGTCGGGGTCCACACCACCGGCGGCCTCGTAGAGGCTGCGTCGCAGAGCGGCCGCGGCGCCGATGTGGGCGTGGAAGCCGAGGTGGTCGGCCTCGCGCAGTCGGTCGCTGTGGTCCAGGAGTCGCTCGACCCACGTATGGCGTCGGTCGTCGGTCAGGATCCGCTCCGGCCCGCCCGAACGCAGGGCGTCCAGGAGGGACCCGACACTGTCGGGTTCGGTGTCGCTGAAGCGGACGCGGCCCAGGGTGACGCACTCGGCGTGGGTGTGCAGCCAGCGGGCCTGCGCCTCGACGAAGTCGCCGGTGGCGACCATGTCGGCGTCCATCCACACGAGGATGTCGCCGGTGCTGGCGTGGGCTCCGTAGGCGCGGGCGTATCCGGCGCCCCAGCCGTGACCGGGGGCGGGCACGATCCGGCATCGGCGGGGGCGGTGTTCGGGTAGGAGCAGTGGTGGTGAGGAGTGGTCGTCCACGACCACGACCTCCAGGAGGTGGTCCGGGTAGGTCTGGACGGACAGGGAGGCCAGGGCGAGGTCGAGTCGGTCCTGGCCGCCGCGGGCGGGGATGACGACGCTCACCGTGAGTTCCGGTGTCCAGCGGCCGGTGATGGGGGGCGTCAGCGCGTTCCAGTCGTTGCGGAAGACCCGGGCGCTGACGCGTTCCACCCGGCCGCGGTGCGATACCCCGTCGACATGAGACCCCACGTGCTTATTCAGTGACACAGAGTCACTATAGCGATGATTCCTCACCGAGTGTGAGCGTCACGCTCGCCCGCTGTGTCGGTTTCTCGCCGTTTCCTCCACCGGCCCCGAAGAGGGGCCGGCGGAGGGGCGCGTGGGCGGGTTCAGCGGCGGGAATCGGTCTGGAGCATCTTGACGCCCAGGAAGACCACACCGATGACCAGGGCGATCATCAACAACCACACCAGTAGTCCCACCAGCACCGACAGGATCCAGAAAACTCCGATCACCACCGCCACACCCGCGGCGATCTGGAGGATGAGTCGTCCCATGCGGGGAAGAATACGCGACCCGTCGGAGCGAGGACGCGCAGGCCCGAATCAAGCTCGTGCCCTGGCGCGGGAACCGGTGTCTAGCCCGGCCGGACGGCTCCGGTGAAGACGCTGTCCCAGTAGGAGGCCAGGTCGATCTCCTCCAGCGGCTTGGACGGGTTGGAGCCGTGGATCATCATGCCGTTGCCGGAGTAGATGCCCACGTGGCTCGGGGCGGAGGCGCTGTAGAAGAACAGCAGGTCGCCCGGCTGGAGCTGGTCGCGCGAGACCGAGGTGCCCGCGTTGACCTGGTCATAGGTGGTGCGCGGCAGGCTCACGCCGGCCTGCGCCCAGGCGGCCTGGGTCAGCCCGGAGCAGTCGTAGCCGTCGGGTCCGGTGCCGCCCCACACGTAGGGCTTGCCGATCTGGGCGCGGGCGAAGTCGAGGACGGCCTGCACGTCGCCGGAGACCGCGGCCGTGCCACCGGAGGAACCGGCGTCGGCGGAGGTGGAGGCCTGCGAGGCGGTCGGATCGACCCCGCCCAGCTGTTCCAGGACCTCGGCCTGCTCGTCCAGGGCACTCTCGCCCTGGGACATGGCCTCCTCGGCCGCGGTGAGGGCCTCGGCGGCCTCCTCCTCCGTGTCCTGGGCGGCGTTGTACAGCTCCTCGGAGTGGTCGACGTCGATCACGTAGTCGGACAGCATCTCCTGCTGGCCGGTGGAGATGAAGTCGACGTCGGCGATGTTCTGCAGCGCGCTGTCGGCGTCACCACCGAAGAAGATGCCGAAGCTGTCGCCCGAGCCGTTGGTGTAGGAGCTCTGCACGATGCTGGAAATGCGCTCGGAGCGGTCATCGAGGGCCTCTTGCGCCTCTTCGAGCTGCTCCTGCAGTTCCTCCAGCTCTTCCTCGGCGGCCGCGTGGTCCTCTTCGGCGGTGTTGTAGGCCTCGTTGAGGACCGACAACTCTTCCTGGAGCTCTTCGTAACGTTCCCGGGCCTCCGACTCGGAGGGGTCGGCCAGCGCCACACCGCTGGAGAGCACCACGGCGCCCAGCGCGACGAAGCCGACCGTGGTGAGACGGCGGGTGGGTTCGGGGTTGCGAGTCAAGACACCGACTGCCTTTCTCCCACACCCGTTTACCGACACAGGGCAGCCCGAAGGCACGCCGAGGGTCGGCGTGGGGCTGCGAGTAAGGGGGATCCGGCGGGCGGCGAAGATGGGCCGCGAGGGGTCGCCGAGCGTCGTGACGGCCTCTGCTCCTGGGAAAAGGGCGGCTGTTGAGCGAGCTGAGCAGAGTGCAACGGCAGGCCGGAACACTGTCACCGGGTGGTGACGAATCGGGGCGAACCGACCTGAGGGAACACTAATTCATCCCCCGGGGTGGACGCGACCTTTTCGTGACCTTCCATTGGGATCCCCGCTGACCTGCGAGTGAGTGTCATTTGCTCGGGAATCCCCCAGTAGGCGAGGATGAGGGCGTATTCTTCCCGAAGAATCGGGGTCAAAACCAGACCAAGCCCCCGCTTGACCGTGACGCGACTCACACCGGACGAGGGAAGGGGGCCGAACACACGTGCGTATCCGGCCCCCGACCCTGGGGGCGCCCTGATCGGGCGCCCCCATGAGCGACCCCTACAGGTGGTTCTCCCACCAGTCCAGAATCGCCTCGAAGCGGGCCACCCGGTGGCTGGGCAGGCCCGAACGCGACAGCTCGTGCCCCTCCCCCGGGAAGAGCAGCATCTGCGCCTGGTGCCCGCGCTTCCTGAGCGAGACGAACAACCGCTGGGCCTGCTCCAGCGGGCAGCGCCAGTCCTGCTCGGAGTGGATGATCAGGAACGGCTTGTCGATCTGGTCGGCGTAGGTGAGCGGGCTCTCCTTGGGCCAGGAGTCCGGCGGCCCGTACAGCGGCTCGGGGAAGAACGCCCCGATGTCGGACGCTCCCTGGAAGCTGTCGATGGCGTTGACGGCGCGCTCACTGATCGCCGCCCGGAACCGCTCACCGTGGTGCGCGGCCATCCAGGTGGTCATGAACCCGCCGTGCGAGCCCCCGTGCACGCCGACCCGGGAACCGTCCAGCCGCTCGTCCTCCAGCGCCGCGTCCAGGAAGGCCAGCAGGTCGGTGGCCGTGACCGACCCCACCGAACCGATGATCGCCCGTCCATGCTCCTGGCCGTAGCCGGACGAACCCCGCGGGTTGCAGTAGACGACCGCGTACCCGGCCTCGGTGTACACCTGCGTCTCGTCGAAGAGCTGCCACCCGTACTGGGCGAAGGGCCCGCCGTGGATCATCAGGATCACCGGGTGGGGGCCCTCGCCCCGGGGCGTGGACACCCAACCGTGCACCGGGTGACCGTCGGGGGCGTGCGCGAGCAGTTCGGTGACCGGCAGCGGCTCCACACCCTCGAAGAACGAGGTCAGGGCACGGGTCCCGCCGTCCTCGACCACGTACAGCTCACCGCTGTCGTGTTCGCCCGCGGCCACCGCGACGGTGACCCCGCCGGCGTGGTCGAAGCCCTGCACCTCCACGCGCCCGCCCAGCAGGGTGGCACGTTCCCCCTCGGGGGTGACCCGGTACAGTTCGAGGGCCCCGCGGTTCTCCCCTGCCACCAGCACGCCCCGGTCCGTGGCCAGGGTGCCCAGGCCGTTGATACGCGGACCTTCGGTGTCGGTCAGGCGCCGAGGCTCGCGAGAGCCGTCCAGGGGCATCGACCACAGACCACCGACCCTGCCCACGAAGTCGGTGCCTTCGTCGCCGAGCTCGTCGGCGACGAAGTACACCGTGGAGCCGTCCGAGGACAGGCCCACCGACGTCACGCCCAGGTCGCCTCGGGTGACACGGCGGAGCTCGGCGCCCTTCTCCGGTGCGCAGGCCCACACGTCCTCGTAGAGGTCGTACTCCCTGTTCTCGTGCAGGGACGCGTCGAAGACCAGCTCGGTGCCGTCGGACGTCCAGAGGGGACGTCCGTGGTCGGCTTCGGCGTCGGTCACCTGAACCGGTTCGCCCACCTCACCGGTGGGATCGATCGGGGCGCTGACGAAGATCTGCTGTCGCCGGTCGACGAGGAAGCCCAGGTTGTCGATCCGGTACTTGAGGGTGCTGATCCGGCGCGGCGCCTCCTGGCCGGGGGTGCCGTCGACGTAGCGCCCCTCCTCGGGGATCCGGGCGGTGTAGGCCAGCCGGGTGGAGTCGGGGCTCCAGGAGAGGTCACCGGCGCCGAGCGGATGGTCGGTGATCTTCCAGGCCTCGCCGCCATCGGCGGGCAGGACGTGGATCTGTGCCCTCTTGTTCTCGTCCGGGCGTAGGAAGGCGATCCAACGACCGTCCGGGGAGTAACGGGGCGCACTGTCGCGAAGCCCCCGGGTGAGCCGACGCGGTCGCTCCGAACCGTCGGTGGCCACGCTCCACAGGGAACCGAGGTAGGCGTCCTCCTCCAGGTCCGGACGGACCAGGGCGAAGACGGCGCGGGAGCCGTCGGGTGCCAGGGACGGTGCGCTGATGCCGTGCAGGTGTGCGATGTCAGCGGGTTTCATTCGATGAGTGGCGGGCGCGGGGTGCCGCCCGCCGTCTCCTTCCCTTGGGTACTGGGAGCCCGTCGGCCGGGCCGGCCCCCGGTCCGGGGGACGTTTCCTTGGGGACCTTATCCGCGCCCACCATGGAAAATCCATGACTATTCCGGCTTTCCGGACAGATTCGGCGTGTGCTCCATCCCCGCACCGTCAGCGGCGTCGGTCGGTCTCCAACCTCGTGCAGACCCACCGCCCCTCCTCCTTGCGCAGCCGGAAGGCGAACACCCGCGCGCGGTCGCCACAGTCGATCACCGCGCTGGCCTCCATCCCGCCGGCGCCCAGCGGTTGATGGAAGACCCTGGTCAGACGCGGGGTCATCACGCAGACGACGCTGCCCCGCAACCGGCGCAACTCCTCGCGCACCGGCACGGTCAGGTGCGCGCGCAGCACCTCGGGCGCACGGCGACCCACGAGCACCTCGGCCATGTGCTGGGCGAGCCGGCGCACGTCGGCCGGCGTGCGGTGGCCCTCCAACAGCGGCGCGCCGCAACGACCCACCGACATGCGCCGCAGCGGGGTGCGCGCGGGGGTGCGCACCGGCGCCCATGGCGAGCGCCGACCCTCGCAGGAGGCACGGTGGCAACGGTGGGTCCCACAGGTGTGCGACATGAACAGTTCCCTTCCTCGGGGGGACGAACTACCTACACCCCTTCAAGGAGCGGCCGAACCCGCGCCCGTGCCACCTGGCATTCCGGCTTTTCCCGCTCGGGCACGACCCGACCACCGCGAACGCCTCAACACCACAACCGTCATACTGGGCCACGTGACACACGCCTACCTTTCCTCCCCAGTCCCCGTGGCCCTCGCGCACCGAGGCGGGTGGCTCACCGACGACCAGGGAGTGCGCCGCACCGAACTGGAGAACACGGCGGTGGCCTTCCAACACGCCGTCGACCTCGGTTACACGTACCTGGAGACGGACGTGCACGCCACCCGAGACGGTGTGCTCACGGCCTTCCACGACGACACCCTGGACCGCACCACGGACCGCACCGGTGCCATCTCCGCCCTGCCCTACGCCGAGGTGGCCCGCGCCCGGGTGGCCGGCAAGGAACCCGTGCCCCTCCTTGAGGACCTGCTCGGTACCTGGCCCGAGGCCCGCTTCAACATCGACCTGAAGTCGGACGGCGCCGTCCTGCCCCTGCTGGAGGTGCTGCGCCGCACCAACGCCTGGGACCGGGTGTGCGTGGGCTCCTTCGACCAGGACCGTCTGGACCGGGCCCGCCGGCTGTACGGTCCTCGCGTGGCCACCTCCTGCGGCCCCGTGGACGTGGCCCGCCTTCGCGTGGCCTCCCTGTCGACGCTGCTGCGTCCCATCGCCGGGCGCACCCCGGTGTGCGCCCAGATCCCGCTGGAGCGCAACGGGTTCCCGTTGCTGAGCCGGGACGTCATCCGCACCGCGCACCGGATCGGCATGCAGGTGCACGTGTGGACCATCAACGAACCCGAGGTGATGGAACGCCTCCTGGACGCCGGTGTCGACGGCATCGTCACCGACAACACCTCCGCCCTGCGCGACCTGCTCATCCGACGGGGCCGCTGGAACCAGGACACGCGCCCCACCCCGAAGAACGGATAGCCCCCCATGTCCACCACCCCCGACCGGATCCAAGGGCAGGACCCCTCGCCCGACCCGGCCCAGCGCAAACGCGAACAACGCGGCTGGTACATGTACGACTGGGCCAACTCGGTGTTCATGACCTCGGTGGTCACCGTCCTCATCGGCCCCTACCTGAGCAACCTGGCCTGCGCGTCGGCCGGGGCCCCCAACGCCGAGGCGTGCCGGGACGGTTCCCTGGCCCTCACCCCGCTGGGCCTGGACTTCCTGAGCGTCCACCCCAACGCGCTGTACCCGGCGTTGACCACCGTGGCGATCCTGCTACAGATCATCCTGTTGCCGCTGGTGGGCGCCCTGGCCGACCACACCAGGCACAAGAAGAGCTGGCTGCTGTGGCTGGCCGTGGCCGGGTCGGCCTGCACCACCGGGCTGTACTTCGCCACCGACGGCTACCTGCTCGCCTCGGTCCTGTTCCTGGGCGCCAACCTGCTGTTCGGGTTGTCGATCGTGGTCTACAACGCGTTCCTGCCGGAGATCGCCACGGCCGACGAACGCGACCGGGTCTCCGCCTTCGGTTGGGGCCTGGGCTACCTGGGCGGCGCCCTGCTGCTGGCGGTCCACCTGGTTCTGGTGCTGACCTCCGACGACATCGGTATGGCGGCCCGCATCGCCTTCGTCACGGTCGGCCTGTGGTGGGCCGGGTTCACCGTGGTGGCGATCAAACCGCTGCGCAACCGCTACGGGGCACTGGCCGCGCGCGGGGACGGACGCGCCAAGGTCGGCGAGTCACTGCGCCAGTTCGGGAGAACCGTGCGCGACATGCGCAAATATCCCAATACGGTGCTTTTTCTCTTCGCCTTCATCTTCTTCAACGACGGCGTCCAGGCCGCGATCCGCTACGCGGCGCCCTTCGCCACCCAGGACCTGGGCCTGAGCCAGGACGTGCTGATCGTCACGATCCTCATCATCCAGTTCGTGGCCTTCGCCGGGGCGTTCGCCACCGCCCGGATCGCCGACCACATCGGCCCCAAGAAGACCGTGCTGGGCAGCCTGGTGGTCTGGGGCCTGCTGGTGGGCCTGGGCTACGTGATGCCGGCGGGCAACGTGCCCCTGTTCATCGCGTTGGGCGTGGGCATCGGCCTGGTGCTGGGCTGTACCCAGTCCCTGGCCCGTTCGATGTTCTCCCAGCTCATCCCCAAGGGTCGAGAGGCGGAGTACTTCAGCCTCTTCCAGATCTCCGACAAGGGCTCCACGTTCCTGGGTTCGCTGGTGGTCACCATCGCGGTCGCCATGACCGGCGGCTACCGGGTGGCGATCCTGTCACTGCTGGCCTTCTTCGTGCTCGGCGGATTCCTGCTGTGGCGCGTACGTATGCGCGAGGGCATCCTGGCCGTGGGCAACACCGTGCCCGCCAGGCTCTGAGGGCGGGCCTCCCCACCCGAACACGGAAACGTCGCCGGTCCCCGCCATACTGGGGGCCGGCGACGTCGGGCGTGTTCAACAGGGGGGCGCGGTGCGGGTTCTGCACGGGATGTGGTCCAGGGACACACTGATGGTGTGGGCCGAGGGCGAGGCGGTGAGCGACCCGGCACCGGGCGCGCACCCCTTCGCCGAGGATCTGGCCGGGCTGCGCGCGCTGCTCACCCGGGCCGGGGTTCCACCGGAGCGCCTCGCACCGAACGAGTCCTTCCTGACCCTGCCCGAGGCCGACGGTCTCCCCCTGCGCTCCCTCTCCCCCGCCCCTGGAGAACGAACGTCGGGACCGGCCGGCGGATTCGGGACCTGGCGTGTCCCCGCCCTGGCACTGGACACGGTCGGAGCCGACCTCCTCCTCGGCTCCCTGCGCACGCGACCGACCGACGCTGACGCACCCCGGATCGGACCGGCCCTGACCCACCTGTGCGGCGTGCACGCCTTCGCCGAACGCCTGGTCCACGCCGGGTGCGTACTACCCGACCTGGTCGGTACCCCACCGCGTGCTCGTTGGCGGCCCGCCCCGCTGGACACCGCCGAGGAACACCTGTCCGCCCTCACCGAAGCACTGCCACCGGCGGCCATCGCCCACCTGAACGGCCCCGAACGCGCCGAGGCCGCCCGCTCCTGCGTGCTGGCGCCCCTGGAACTGCTCACCGACGCCGTGGCCCGCCGGCTGGCCCGGGCCCCCGAACACGTCCACGGGGACGGGCTCCCCTCCCCCGCCGCACGGCTGGCCACCGCCCTGACCACCGAACGCACTCGCCTGGACGACGACGCCGCAGACGCCTTGCGCGGCCCCCTGCGCGAGTGGCGGGACCGGGTGCGCGGCGGTGGCCGCGCCCGACTGGTGTTCGTACTGCGCGAACCCGAACCAGAGGGGCCGCGTAACGGCCCTCGCCCCTGGACCCTGGAGTTCTGGGTCCGTTCCACCACCGATCCCGGCCTGCGACTGCCCCTGGAACAGGTCTGGCTCGGCGAGGGCGCCGCGTGGCTGCCCCGGGACGTGGCCAGCACGGCCCTGGCCGACCTGCGCCGCGCCGCCCGCCACCTGCCCGCCCTGAGCCGGGCCCTGGCCGACCTGGCCCCGGCCCGACTGTTCATGGACACCGCGGGGGCCCAGGCCTTCGTGGGCGAGGGGGCCCGACGTCTGACCGAGGCCGGGTTCTCCGTGGTACTGCCCGAATGGAGCCGGCGCGACGGCCTGGCCCTGCGGATGACCGTCGCCGAGGAACCCGCGCGCCGCCGTCGCGGCGGGGTGAGCCCCATGGACCTGGTGGACGTGTCCTTCGAGGCGCTGCTGACCGGCCCCGAGGACACCACCGCGCTGAGCGAGGACGAACTCACCGAGCTGGCCGAACTGGCCCGGCTCAAACGCTCGCTGGTACGCGTGCGCGGCCGATGGATGGAGATGGACCCCGAGCGGGTCGCCTCGGCGCTGGAGCTGATGCGGCGCGGCGCACGGCGACCGATGGGCCGGGAAGAGGCGCTGAGGGCCGCCATCGGGGCCGCGCCCGTCCCGTTGCCGGTGGCGGACGTGGTGGCCGACGGCCCCCTGGGCGCCCTGCTGAACGGTGGCGCCAAGGCCGAGCCCCGCCCCATGGGCACCCCGGTCGGGTTCAAGGGGGCGCTGCGCCCCTACCAGGACCGCGGTGCCTCCTGGCTGCGGTTCCTGGGCGAACTGGGCCTGGGCGCGGTGCTCGCCGACGACATGGGGTTGGGCAAGACCGTGCAGTTGTTGGCGCTGCTCACCGACGAACGCGCCGAGGGGTCCGCCCCCGGTCCCACCCTGCTGGTGTGCCCGGTGTCGCTGGTCGGCAACTGGCGGCGCGAGGCGGAGAGGTTCGCCCCCGACCTGCGGGTGCACGTCCAACACGGACCGGACCGGCCCACGGGCAACGCGATGGCGCGCATCGTCGGCAACTGCGACCTGGTGGTCACCACCTACGGAGTGGTGGCGCGCGACGCCGACGAACTGGCGGGCATGCCCTGGCACCGGGTGGTGTGCGACGAGGCGCAGGCGTTGAAGAACCACGACACCCGCCAGGCGCGAGCGGTGCGTTCACTGCCGGCCGCGACCCGTATCGCGCTCACCGGAACCCCGGTGGAGAACAACCTGGGTGAGCTGTGGTCGGTGATGGAGTTCGCCAACCCCGGGCTGTTGGGCACGTCCGCCGACTTCCAACGCGCGGTGGCCGACCGCGCCGAGGCCGAGGTGGACGGTGGCGCGGCGTCCTTGGACGGTCCCGGCGGCTCGGGCGGCGACGGTGGTGGTGGAGGCACGGACCTGGTGCGCCGGTTGACCGGCCCGTTCGTGCTGCGCCGGTTGAAGACCGACCGGTCGATCATCGCCGACCTGCCCGAGAAGCACCAGATGCGCACCTGGTGCACGCTCACCCCCGAGCAGGCCTCGCTGTACAAGGCCGTGGTGGACGAGATGGGCGAGCGTCTGGCCGAGGCCGACGACAAGGAGCGCAAGGGGCTGGTGTTGGCGACGATGTCGCGGCTCAAGCAGATCTGCAACCACCCGGCGCAGTTCCTGGGGGACGGGTCGGCCCTGGCGGGGCGTTCGGGCAAGCTGGAGCGGTTGGAGGCGATCCTGGGCGAGGCCGTGGCCGAGGGCGACAAGGCGCTGTGCTTCACCCAGTACGCGCGTTGGGGCGAGCGTCTGGCGCCCTACCTGCGTTCTCGTCTGGGGGTTCCGGTGCTGTGGCTGCACGGGGGCACTTCCCGGGCCGACCGCGAGCACATGACCGAGCACTTCCAGACGCTGCGGGGACCGGCCGTGTTCCTGCTCTCCCTCAAGGCCGCCGGAACCGGCCTGAACCTGACCGCCGCCAACCACGTGGTGCACGTGGACCGCTGGTGGAACCCGGCGGTGGAGAACCAGGCCACCGACCGGGCGTTCCGCATCGGTCAGCGCCGCGACGTGCAGGTGCGCAAGATGGTGTGCGTGGGCACCGTGGAGGAACGTGTGGACGAGATGATCGAACGCAAGAGCGCGCTGGCCGACGCCGCCGTGACCACCGGCGAGGAGTGGCTGGGCGGGTTGTCGGTACAGGACCTGCGCGAGGTGGTGCGCCTGGCACCCGAGGCGGTGGCCGGATGAGCTGGTCGACTCTGGTGGGCGAGGCCTTGGCGGGTTCGGGGGGCGCCGAGACCGTCACCGGGTTGCGGGTGCGCCCCGGCGAGGCGCTGGCCCGGGTGGGCCCTCACGAGGTGAGCCTGATCCGCGCCGTGTGGCCCGAGCGTGAGTGGTCCCGGGTCGGGGCCGCGCTGGCCTCCCAACCGCTCTTCCGCGCCCGGCTACTGGCCGGTGAACTGCCCGAGGCCGCGGCGCGGGTGTTCGCGCTGTTGGGGTTGGACCTGGTCCCGGCGGGGTGGGGGGACCTGGTCACGACCTGTTCGTGCGAGCACTGGCGTGGACGGTGCGCCCATCTGCGAGCGGTGGCCGCGGCACTGGGCGAACAGGCCGACGCGGACCCGTTCGTGCTGACCCGGTGGGCGGGCCTGGACCGACGGTCGTTGGTCGCGCTGGTCCGGGACCTCTCCACGGGTGATAGGGAACTTCCGAGCGTCGAGAACGACGGGGAGGACTCTTCGTATTCGAGGGAAGAAGGCTCCGGTGATGTTTTGGCCGCGGGGGCGATAACCACGGATCGGTTTTCGCCCGACTCATTTTGGAACCCGATACCACAACCCCCTGTTCCCACCCTCCCCTCAGGCACCGGAGACCGCGTCAGAGCCGCCGCACCGGGACTTGTCGCCGACGAGCTCCCCCAATTCGAGACCCCCTGAACGGCCCACCCGTTTTTCTTTCGCCGAACGCCGGTAAGTCCGACGAAACACGGTTACCATTCACCTGGAGACGAACTCGAACAACTAGCCCTGATTGGTATTCTCATATGGCCGATCGCTTCCCCCCGCACATCGACATGGACACCCCCAGCATCGCACGAATGTACGACTACCTGCTGGGCGGAAAGGACAACTTCGCCTCCGACCGCAAGGCGTGCGAAGAACTCGCCGCGGGCATCCCCGAACTCGTCTCCTTCGCCAACGACAACCGGGCCTTCCTGGGCCGGGCCGTGGACTACGTGAGCTCGCGCGGCATCGACCAGTTCCTCGACCTGGGCGCCGGCCTGCCCACCACCGACAACACCCACCAGGTCGCCCAACGGGCCAACCCCCGGGCCCGGGTCCTGTACATCGACCACGACCCGATCGTGCTCGCCCACGGACGCGCCCTGCTCGGTGACACCGACACCACCGCGTTCCTGCTGTCCGACATCCGCGACACCGACCGCATCCTGCGCTCGCCCGAGGCCGTCAAGCTCATCGACCCCGACCGGCCGGTCTGCGTCATGATGGTGTCCCTGCTGCACTGTCTGCCCGACGACAGCGACCCCTTCGGGATGGTGCGCGGGCTGGTGGAACGGCTCGCCCCCGGGTCTGCGATCATCTTCTCCCACATCGTCTCCGACGACCCCGAGGCCGCAGCCTGGATGACCGACAAGATCCTGTCCTTCGGCACCCCCTGGGGCCGGGTGCGCAGTCCCCAGGAGGCCGCCGCCGTATTCGAGGGGTTGGAGGTGGTCAGCGCCTGGACCGACGGTCGCGAGGAGGAGCCGCGCAAGGTGGACTGCTCCACCTGGCGCAACCCCGACCGCGACCCCATCTCCCGGCCGGCCGATCCCGGCGTCAAACGTTGGGAGCTCTCCGGGGTCGCCTTCAAGCCATGACCGGCGCACCCCCGCGTGGGGTACTTCCGACCCTGGACCGCCCGGTAGGGGATCAGTCCTGTTCGTCGAAGACCTCCTGGGCGAGGGCGAAGGCCTTGTTGGCGGCCGGCACCCCGCAGTAGATGGCGGCCTGCAAGAACACCTCACCGATCTCGTCCGGGCTCAACCCGTTGCGCAGCGCGGCGCGCACGTGCATGGCCAGTTCGCCCCAGTGCCCCTTCGCGACCAGGGCGGTCAGCACCATGCAACTGCGGGTACGGCGATCCAACCCCGGGCGGGTCCAGATCTCACCCCAGGCGTACCGGGTGATCAGGTCTTGGAAGGGTTCGGTGAACTCGGTCTTGCGCGACTCGGCCCGGTCCACGTGGGTGTCACCGAGCACGCCCCGGCGCACCCGCATGCCGGCGGCGTACCGGTCCGCGGCGGTCAGGTGTTCGGTGATGAGCGTGTTCACCCGCCCGGCGCGTTCCCAGGAGAGCAGGTGCGCGGCACCCTCCAGCACCACGGAGCGGGCCCCGGGGATGCGTTCGGCCAGTAGCGCGCCGTGCTCCTCGGGCGGGGTGGAAGGGTCCTGGGCCCCGGAGACCACCAGGGTGGGGGCCGAAACACGGTGCAGGTCCTCGCGGGTGTCGTGGCCTTCGATGGCCCCGCAACAGCCCGCGTACCCCTGGTCGGGGGTGGCCACGATCTGCTCGCGCAGCACACGGACCTCATCGGGATACTCCTCGACGAAGCCGGGGGTGAACCAACGTTCCACCACGGTGCCGGCCAGGGCGACGGTGCCCTTCTCCCGCACCGTGGCGGCGCGGTCGCGCCAGTTCCGCACCGGACCCATGTGGGGAGAGGTCGCCAACAGGACGAGCCGGTCGATCCGTTCGGGGGCGTTGATCGCCAACCACTGACCGACCATCCCACCGATGGACAGCCCCGCGTAGTGGGCGCGTTCGATGCCCAGCCGGTCCAGCAGGGCCAACACGTCCCCGCCCAGGTCGGCCATGCTGTAGGGGCCCTCCGGCGCGGGCGAGTCCCCGTGTCCGCGATGGTCGATCCGGATCACCCGGAAGTTCGTGGACAGGGCCTGGACCTGCGGCTCCCACATGTCCAGGGTGGTACCGAGGGAACCCCCCAGGACCAGGGGCGGGGCGTCCGCCGGGCCGCTCACGGTGTGGTGGAGTTCAACGCTCATGGACTTCCTTCTTCACTGTCGGTACGACTCGGCCGGCCGATCCCATCCGGGCCGGTCCTACCCGTGACCCGATCGGTGAACACGGGGGCGGCGCCCAGGTAGGCGGACGGGTCGAGCAGGGCACGGACCTGTTCGGAGGTGCGTGCCCCTTCGAGGCGTTCGGTGACCGCGTCGACGAGGTCGCGGCCCTGGGCCACCGCCTCCCGGCAGGCCTCGGTGACCCGGCGGTGGGCCTCCATACGACCCAGTTCGGGGATCAGGTCGGTGGTCAGGCGTTCGCTCAGGGCCAGGCCGCCGGTGAGGTCGAGGTTGGCGCGCATTCGGTCGGGGTGCACGCGCATACGTTCGACGCCGGTGCGCAGCCAGGACACGGCCGAACCGGTCCGGCGCAGCAGGTCGGTCAGGGGCAGCCACTCCGCGTGCCAGGAACCGGCCGCACGCTGGTGTTCCTGGATCTGCGCGGCCAGGAGGGTGGCGACCAGCCCGGGGGCCTGTCGGGCGTTGGCCAGGGCGGAGACCGCCGCGACCGGATTGCGTTTGTGCGGCATCGTGGAGGACCCCCCGACCCCGACACCGCCCTCCTCGGTGACCTCCCCGACCTCGGTCTGGGCGAGCAGGACCACGTCCTGGGCGACGGTTCCGGCCGCACCGCACACCCGTCCCAGGACGGCGGCGACCTCGGCCACGCGCCCGCGTTCGGTGTGCCAGGGCAACGGGGGTTCGGGCAGTTCCAGGCGGGCGGCGTAGGCGGCGGCCACGTCGGGGCCGTGCGGGTCCAGGGAGGCCAGGGTGCCCACCGCGCCGCCGAGCTGGGCGGCCACATGGTGGGTGAGGACCTCGTCGAGCCGCCGGGCGGCCGAACTCAACCCCTGGGCCCAGCCGGCCGCGACGGCGCCGAAGGTGGTGGGCAGGGCCTGTTGGAGGAGGGTGCGCCCCGGCATGGGCGTGGTGCGGTGCCGGTGGGCCAGGTCGGCGAGGTCGACGCTCAGCAGGGTCAGGTCGGTGTGCAACGCGCGACCGGCCCGGCGCACCACCAGCATGGCCGCGGTGTCCATGACGTCCTGGCTGGTGGCACCGCGGTGTACGTGCCGGGCGGCTTCGGGGTCCCTCGCACGGACCCGCGCGGTCAGCTCCTTGACCAGGGGGATGACGGGGTTGCCCCCGCCGGCGGCCGCCGCGCCCAGGGCCACGGGATCGTAGCGGTCGGCGACACAGGCGTCGGCGATGGCACCGGCCTGTTCGACGGTGATGAGTCCGGTGTCGGCCAACGCCCCGGCCAGGGCGGACTCGGCGTCCAGCAGAGCCCGCAGCCAGGCGGTGTCGTCGGTGAGCGGACCCACGGGGCCTCGGTCGAGAACCCCGTCGAACAGGCCGGTCATGGCGGTTTCCTCGCTGTGCTCAGATGTCGAAGAAGACGGTCTCGTCCTCGCCCTGCAGGTGGATGTCCAGGCGGTAGCCGTCGTCCTCACGGTGGGCGATGAGGGTGGCGCGCGCCCTCGGGTCCTCGATGGTGTTCAACACCGGATCCTGGGCGTTGGCGCCCTCCTCCTCCGGAAAGTACAGGCGGGTGACCACGCGGTGCAGCATGCCGCGCGCGAAGACCGACACGTCCACGTGCGGGGCCTGGTCCCCGGTGGGCCCGGGGACGGGGCCGGGTTTGAGGGTGAGGACGGCGTAGGAGCCGGTGTCGTCGGTGGGGCAGCGCCCGAACCCGCGGAAGCCGGGCAGGTGCCGGGCCCCACGCGGGTCGTCGGGGTGGTCGAAGCGACCGTCGGGGTCGGCCTGCCAGGTCTCGATCAGGGCGTCGGTGACCGGCGAGCCCGCGCCGTCGTAGACGGTGCCGCGCAACCACACCGCGCCCGGAGTGCCCTCGGCGACCGCGAAGGGGCCGTCGGGCCAGGGCAGGCCGATGTGCAGGTAGGGGCCCACGGTCTGGGACGGGGTGGTGGGATGGGTGCTCACTCGTCGTCCTCCAGGACCTCTTCCTCGGACTCGAACGGGGTCTGTTCGCGTCCGCGCAACACGATGTCCCACCGGTAGGACAGGGCCCACTCGGGTTCGGTGGTGTCGTAGTCGAAACGGGCGAGCATGCGCTCGCGGGCCCTCTCGTCCGGGACCGACTGCCACATGGGGTCCTGGAAGAAGAGCGGGTCGTCGGGGAAGTACATCTGCGTGACCAGGCGCTGGGTGAAGGCGCGGCCGAACAGCGAGAAGTGGATGTGGGCGGGACGCCAGGCGTTCTGGTGGTTCTTCCAGGGGTAGGCGCCCGGGCGGATGGTGACGAACCGGTAGCGGCCCTGGTCGTCGCTGAGGACACGGCCCACACCACTGAAGTTCGGGTCCAGGGGCGCGGGCCAGTTGTCGGCGGTGTGCCGGTAACGGCCACCGGCGTTGGCCTGCCAGATCTCCACGAGGGTGTGCGGGACGGGGCGGCCGTCGCTGTCACGGACCTGCCCGTGCACGATGATGCGCTGACCCTGAGCTTCGCCGTCGTGTTGGCGGGTCAGGTCGTGGTCGTCACCGACGACGCGGTCCTCGCCCAGAACGGGTGAGGTGATCTCGGTGAGCATGTGCGGGAGCAGGGTGAGCGGACGTCGGGGGTGGCGCAGCGAGGTGCTCTTGTAGAACGGGTAGTCCAGCGGGGGATGGGTGTCGTGGTCGCGCACGTAGCCGGGCACGTACAGACCCTCGTGGGAGGTGTCGGACATGGTGCTGTTCCTTTCAGGCGTGCCCGTTCAGGCGTGCAGGACGACGGCCAACCCCTGACCGACCCCGATGCACAGGGCGGCCAACCCCCAACCGCCACCGTTGCGGCGCAGTTGGTGGGCCAGTGAGCCGATGACGCGCGCCCCCGAGGCACCGAGGGGATGACCGATGGCGATGGCGCCGCCGTTGGGGTTGACGATGTCGGGGTCCAGCCCCTTCCAGCCGCGGATACAGGCCAACGACTGGGCGGCGAAGGCCTCGTTGAGCTCCACCGCCGACAGGTCGGACCAGGTGATGCCCGCACGGTCCAGGGCGACCTCGGCGGCGCGCACGGGGCCGATGCCGAAGACGTCGGGATCGACCCCCGCCACGCCCCGGCTGACCAGGCGGGCCAGGGGCTCGTGCCCGGTGGCCCGGACCGCGGCGTCGTCACCCAACAGCAGGGCGGCCGCGCCGTCGTTGAGGGGTGAGGCGTTGCCCGCGGTGATGGTGCCCTCCTCGCGGAAGGCGGGCTTGAGGGAGGCGAGCTTGTCGAGGGAGGTCTCGCGGATGCTCTCGTCACGTTCCAGGTGGGCGCCCTCGACCTGGACGATCTCGTCGTCGAAGACGCCCTTGGCCCAGGCGTCGGCGGCCTTGGTGTGGCTGGCCAGGGCGAAGACGTCCTGGTCGGCGCGGTCGACGCCGTACCGGTCGGCGAGCTTCTCGGTGCTCTCCCCCAGCGACAGCGTCCACTCCTTGGGCATGCGCGGGTTGACCATGCGCCAGCCCAGGGTGGTGGAGTGCAGGGCGCCGTCGGTGACGGGGAAGGCCTTGGTGGGTTTGGGCATCACCCAGGGGGCCCGGCTCATGGATTCCACTCCCCCGGCCAGGACCAGGGAGGCGTCGCCGGTCTGGACGGCGCGGGCGCCCTGGACGGCCGCCTCCATCCCGGAGCCGCACAGTCGGTTGACGGTGGCCCCGGGCACGGAGGTGGGAAGGCCGGCCAGGAGGGCGGCCATGCGGGCGACGTTGCGGTTCTCCTCGCCCGCGCCGTTGGCGTTGCCGAGCAGGACCTCGTCGAGGGCGGCGGGGTCCAGGTGGGGCGCGCGCTCGACCAGGGCGCGGACCACGTGGGCGGCCAGGTCGTCGGGGCGGGCGCCCGAGAGGGCGCCGCCGTATCGACCGAAGGGGGTGCGGACGGCGTCGAGAACGTGGACGTCGGTCACCGGTGTCTCCTGGGGTGTGGGGCGTACAGTTACCTAACGGCGTTAGGTAAACGGTATCGGGTCAGGGTCGGGCCGCACCGGTCAGGGAGCGCAGAACGGACAGTTCGGTGCCGGTGGGCTCGGGGGTGCGCCGTGGATCCTCGGCGACCCTCAGGTCCCAACCGGTGGCCTCGCGCACGTCGGCGACCTCCACACCCGGGTGCACGCCCACCAGGGTGAGCTCGCGGGTGATCGGGTCGGGTTCGAGCACGCCCAGGTCGGTGATGACCCGCACCGGTCCGGCACCGGTGAGCCCCAACCGTTCCCGATCACCGGGGCCCGCGCCGTGCCCGACCGAGGTGACGAAGTCGACCTTGTCGACGAAGGCCCGTCGACCGTGCCGCATGATCACGATGACCTCGCGGCAGGAGGCGGCGATCTCGGGGGCACCACCCGCTCCGGGCAGACGCACCTTGGGGTCGGCGTAGTCACCGATGACGGTGGTGTTGATGTTGCCGTAGCGGTCGATCTGGGCGGCGCCGAGGAAACCGACGTCGATCCGCCCGGCCTGGAGCCAGTAGTTGAACACCTCGGGCACCGACACCACCGTGTCGGCGGTCTCGGCGAGGATCCCGTCACCGATGGACAGCGGCAGGTGGTCCGGGGAGGCGCCCAGGGTTCCCGACTCGTAGATCATCCACAGGTCGGGGGCGTGGGTGCGGCTCGCCACGTTGGCGGCGGTGCTGGGCAGACCGATGCCGACGAAGCAGGACATGCCATCGCGCAGCGAGCGCGCGGCGGTCACGGTCATGATCTCGTCGGAGGTCCAGGTCAGGGTGGTCATGCGCCTTTTCCCACGGGTTCGGGGTCGGAGGTCGATGGGGTCTGGGAACCGGTGGGCCCGGTGAGTTCGGCCAGCCAGGCGCCGAAGGCCTCACGGTCGCGCCCCACGGCGTCCCAGTCCCGGTAGGCGGCGTTGTCGCGCTCGTAGTAACCGTGGGCGTAGGAGGGGGCGGCCCCACCGGGGACCACGCTGACCGCGTCCACGACCCGGGCCGGCAGGACCACCTGGCCGGGCACGGCTTCGAGCTCGTCGACGACCTCCTCGACGGTGACCAGGACCCGGTCGGCGGCCATGGCGGCCTCCTTCTGGATCCCGGTGATGCCCCACAGCTGCACGTTGCCGGCGGCGTCGGCGCGCTGGGCGTGGATGACGGTCACGTCGGGGTTGAGCGCGGGGACGGCGGCCAACTCCTGCCCGGTGAAGGGGCAGACGATGGTCTTGATGTGGGGGTTGTTGCCGATCAGGTCGGTACCGCTGTAGCCGCGCAGCACGGCGAAGGGGAGCCCGGAGGCGCCCGCGACGTAGCGATTGGCCATCCCGGCGTGGCTGTGTTCCTCGATCTCCAACGGGACCGGCCAGGAGTGGGTGACGGCGTCTCGAAAACGGTGGAGCGAGCCGACCCCGGGGTTGCCACCCCAGGAGAAGACGAGCTTGCGCGCGCAACCGGCGCCGATGAGCTGGTCGTAGACGATGTCGGGCGTCATCCGCACCAAGGTGAGGTCGCGCAGACCTTGACGGATGATCTCGTGCCCGGCGGCCACGGGGATGAGGTGGGTGAAGCCTTCCAAGGCGACGGTGTCTCCGTCGTGGACGAGCTGCCCGACCGCCTCGTCCAGGGGCACGGCCATAGCTACCCTCCCGTTCGTATAGCGAATGCATGTTCACAGTGCGAACATCTTGGGTACGACAGTAGCGCCGGTCACAGAACGGGTCAAGAGATTCGACATGTGTTCGGTATGAGAACATCGTCCGTGGGCCGAGCAGCGCCCGACGGCGGAACGCACCCGACCCCCCGACCCGGAAGGCTCCATGACCACCGAAGACGCGCCTCGACGCGGAGCCCACTTCGTCCAGTCCCTGGAACGGGGACTGACCGTCATTCGCGCTTTCTCCGCCGAACGACCCTCCATGACCCTCAGCGAGGTCGCCCGCGCCACCGACCTCACCCGCGCGGCCGCCCGACGCTTCCTGCTCACCCTGGTGGACCTGGGCTACGTGCGCACCGACGGGCGCATGTTCTGCCTGACCCCGCGCGTGTTGGAACTGGGCTACGCCTACGTGGCCTCCGCCGGCCTGCCCGACGTCGCCCAACCACACCTGGAGGACCTCTCCCAGCGCGTGCGCGAGTCCGCCTCGGTATCGGTGATGGAGGGCGACGACGTCCTCTACGTGGCCCGCGTGGCCACCTCCCGGATCATGGCCGTGGCCATCACCGTGGGCACCCGCTTCCCCGCCGCGGCCACCTCCATGGGCCGTGTCCTACTGGCCGGGCTCGGCGAGGCCGCCCTCACCGGCTACCTGGACCGGGTCGAACTCCCCTCCCTGACCCGCTTCACCATCACCGACACCGCCCGGCTGCGCTCGGAGATCCTCAAGGTACGCGAACAGGGCTACGCCATCGTCGACCAGGAACTGGAGGAAGGTCTGCGCTCCCTGGCCGCGCCCATCCGCGACACCGACGGCAAGGTCATCGCCGCCGCCAACGTCTCCGCCCACGCCAACCGTTCCTCCATCGACGACGTGCGCCGCGACCTGCTGCCCGCGCTGTTGGAGACCACCGCCCGGATCGAGGCCGACCTGGCCGCCGTGGCCCGCCGCGACGCCACCCGCTGAAGGCCTCACCCGACCCGGAACCTCGCACCCGCGCATGGGCTCGGGCCTTGCGGGGCCCGAGCCCGGGCTGGGATCCTGCCCGAACCCGGCGGCGACACGACCACGCGAGAACGAGCCGCGCCGCCGGTGAACTGACACCATGGCGGGAATCCGGCCCTGGCGCCGCTTCGGAAGGGACACCGTGACCGACGCACACATCACCACCCCCATCGCACGGCAGGCGGGCTCACTCACACTGGGCGGTGACCTGCGCGTCCATCGCCTGGGGTTCGGGGCGATGCGCCTCGTCGGCGAGGGGGTGTGGGGCCCGCCCCGTGACCGCGACGAGGCCCTGGCGGTGCTGCGCCGCGTCGTCGAACTGGGCATCGACTTCATCGACACCGCCGACTCCTACGGCCCCCAGATCGGCGAACAGCTCATCAGGGAGGCCCTGTACCCCTACCCCGAGGACCTGGTCATCGGCACCAAGGCCGGGTTCGCCCGCACCGGCCCCTCCCAGTGGCACAGACTGGGCCACCCCGCCTACCTCAAGCAGCAGGTGGAGCTGAGCCTGCGCAACCTGGGCCTGGAACGCATCGACCTGCTGCAACTGCACCGGATCGACCCCCAGGTGCCGCTGGCCGACCAGCTCGGCGCCCTGGTGGAACTGCGCGAAGAGGGCAAGATCCGACACATCGGGCTGAGCGAGGTGAGTGTGGACGAGCTCTCGGCGGCCCGCGCCATCACCCCGATCGTCTCGGTGCAGAACCAGTACGCCCCCTCCTTTCGCCAGTCCGAGGACGTACTCGAACAGTGCGAGAAGGACGGCATCGCCTTCCTGCCCTGGGCGCCGGTCGGGAGCGGGGAGATGGCCTCACCCCACTCCCCGCTCGCCTCCATCGCCGCCGAACACGACACCAGCCCGGTCCGGCTGGCACTGTCCTGGCTGTTGCACCGCTCCCCCGTGATGTTGCCCATCCCGGGCACTTCGAGGGTGGCGCACCTGGAGGAGAACACGGCCGCGGCCGCCGTACGGCTCTCCGAGGAAGAGGTCGAGCGGATCAGCCGCTTCCTGTCCTAGGGCGTGTTCCGCGCACGGCGCGGACCTCGGCGATCACGCGCGCGGCCGCGGCGTCGGGGTCCTCGTGCTCCCACACCCGCACCACGTGCCACCCCGCCTCGTTCAGCCGGGCGTTGGTCTCGGCGTCGCGTGCCCGGTTGACGCGCACCTTCTCCGCCCAGTAGCCGGCGTTGGTGGCGGCCTTGGTGTGGTGTTGGGGGCAACCGTGCCAGAAACAACCGTCGACGAACACCGCGACCTTGATCCGGGAGAACACCAGGTCGGCCGTGCGCCGAAACCCCGCCAGGGGTCGCGCCGAGACCCGGTAGCGCAACCCGGCCGCGTGCACCCTGCGGCGGATCGCCAACTCGGGCCGGGTGTCACGCCCCTTGTTGGACCGCATGCTCTTACGGGTGCCCTCGTTCGCCGCTCGTGTCGGCCGTCGCGCGTCCATCGCCCTCGATCCTAACGATTCGCCCACGCGAGACGCCTCATCTATCTTGAACCTCATGCTCACGGACGACTCGATCACCATCGTCGACCTGTTCTCGGGGTGTGGCGGGCTCACCGCGGGCTTCCACTCCTACCGGACACCAGGACGCGACGACTCCCCTTTCCGTACCGTGGGCGCGGTCGAGCACGACCTGGCGGCGGCCTCCACCTACGCGGCCAACTTCGGTGAGCACACCGGTATCGAACGCGTCCACGCCGGTGACATCGAGGCCTGGGATCCCGGTGTGGTCCAAGAGGAAGTGGACGTCATCCTGGGCGGCCCACCCTGCCAGGGGTTCTCGGCGCTCAACAAGAAGAACCTGCTCGGCGACCAGGGCGACGTGCGCAACGTGCTCTGGCGTGAGTACGTGCGGGTGGTGCGGGCCCTGCGTCCCAAGGTGTTCGTGATCGAGAACGTGGCGAGGTTCCTGGACTCGGGAGAGTACGCGCTGTTGCGCGCCGAGACCGAGGACCCGGGCGGGCTGCTGGGCGAGTACGAACTGACCGAGGCCCGGGTGCTGAACGCGGCCGACTACGGGGTCCCCCAGGCCCGCCGGCGGGCCATCGTGCTGGCCACCCGACGAGACGTGCTCGCCGCCGCCCCCGAAGGGCTGGGCCTGGACCACCCCCGCCCCACGCACACCCGCGTCCGGCACGGTGGCCCGATGCCCGGACCGGTCGAACCCATGTTGGGGGGCGGCGCGCCGCTGTCGCCGTGGGAGACGGTGGAGTCGATCTTCGCCAAGACCCCGCGCGCGACCACCACGACCGAACTGCCCGCGCGTTCCTGCGCACCGTTGGGGGTCGAGCTTCCCGGGGCCTACCGGACCTTCGAGCTGCACCTGGGCCGTAACCCCAGGCCCCTGTCGCGCCTGCGCTATGAGGCGATCCCGCCCGGGGGCAACCGCAACGACCTGCCACCGGAGTTGTCCACGCGTGCCTGGTTGCGGCACCGGACCGGGACCGGTGACGTCATGGGCCGTCTGCGCACGGATCGCCCCTCGGTCACCATCCGCACCGAGTTCTTCAAACCCGAGAAGGGGCGCTACCTGCATCCCAGTGAGCACCGGCCGATCACGCACATGGAGGCCGCCCACATCCAGGGTTTCGACGAGGACTTCCGTTGGTGCGGGAGCAAGCTGCAGATCGCCCGCCAGATCGGCAACGCCGTGCCGGTGGGGCTGGCCTCGGCGTTGGCCGGCCAGGTGTACCGGTACCTGGTGGGGGTGGGCGTGGTCGCCGATCCCCCGCGCCCGACGGCACCCTGAGTCGGCGGGGGCGAGCCCGCCATGGCGAAGGGCCCGTCGATGCCTCCGGCGGACCCCGTGCCTGTGGAAGGTGGGACTATCCCGGTCGCAGGCGGAAGACCTGCAGACGCATGTTGTAGTACTTCTCGGTCTCGCCGACCCATTCCATACCCAGTCTTCGGGCCACCGCGATGGCTCTTTCGTTCTTGGGCCGGGCGACCGCGAACACCTCCTCGATGCCCTGCTCGAAGGCCCAGGCGATGATGGCCCGGCTGGCCTCGGTCGCGTACCCCTGGCCCCACACCTCCGGTCGAAGGGCCCAGCTCAGTTCGAAGTCCTCCTCGAAGGGCGGGAGCAGCTTCAGTGAAAGCCCTCCCACCAGCTCTCCGTCCTCCTTGCGAACGATCGCCCAGCGCCCGGCGGGTGGGATCAGGTTCGGTCCCGCCTCGATCCAGGCGTGGAGCACCGAGCGCATGGCGCTGTCGTCGGTCACCGGTTGCCATTCCGGCGTCAGCCAGTGCGCGACCTCGTCGGCCCCGTACACCCTCAGGGCCGATTCGGCGTCGTCCAGCTCCCACTCCCTGATCAGGAGTCGGTCGGTTGGCAGCTCAAGGCTCATATCACAACGTTAGCGCTCTACGAAGCACCGGCACAGGGGGGCTGCCACATGAGTCCGAATACCTTGCCCCGGCAGGCCTGGGCGTTGACCGACAGGGCCTCCTCGACCGGAGGTTCCGACGCTGGAAGCTTTCCGTGACCCCCTTCACACGGAGCGCGGCGGTCGCTAGGGTTCCAAATTGGGAGCGCTCCCACATTCTGGTCCATCCCTATCCCCCGACTCCGATCCGCTAGGAGTAGTGAACGAGAGATGACGACACCACGCACGGCCCTGAGGGCCGTGACCACAGTGGCGCTGGGCCTGCTCGTCGCAGGCTGCGCCACCCCCGCACAGACCGTCTCCCACGCCGAAGAAGTCCCCGAAGCGACCCAGGACAGCGGGTTCTACGTCAACCCCGACGCCTCCGCGGCCCGATGGGTGGCCGACAACCCCGACGACCCACGGGCCGCGCTCATCGAGGAGCGCATCGCGAGCGTGGCCCAGGCGACCTGGTTCGCCAACTACGACCCCACCACCATCGAGGCCGAGGTGGACGCCCTGGCCTCGGCCGCGGAGGCCGACGGCACCGTACCCGTCATGGTCGTCTACAACGTCCCCGGCCGTGACTGCGGAAACCACAGTGACGGCGGCGCCCCCGACCACGAGTCCTACCGCTCCTGGATCGACTCCTTCGCCGCCGGCCTGGACGGTCGCCCCGCCACCATCGTGATCGAGCCCGACGCGCTCTCGCTCATGGGCAGCTGCGAGGGCCAACCGCCCGCCGAGGTCATGGAGTCCATCTCCTACGCCGGCGGCACCCTTCGGCAGGCCTCCGACCAGGCGCGCGTCTACCTCGACGTAGGCAACTCGAACTGGCACACCCCCGAGGACATCGCCGAGCTGCTGCACGGCGTGGACGCGGGCGAGACCGCCCACGGCATCGCCACCAACGTCTCCAACTACCGCACCACGGCCGACGAGGTCTCCCACGCCGAGGCCATCGTGGCCGCCAGTGGCCTGGACCTGACCGCGATCGTGGACACCAGCCGCAACGGCAACGGCCCCGCCGACGACAGCGAATGGTGCGACCCGCCCGGCCGCGCCCTGGGCACCCCGACCACCTCCGACACCGGCAGCCCGGTCGTGGACGCCTTCGTGTGGGTGAAGCTGCCCGGCGAGGCCGACGGGTGCGCGGGACCGGCCGGTTCCTTCATCCCCGACATCGCCCACGAACTGGCCGAGAACGCCGGCGCCTGACCGAACGCACGCGGCGGCCGGTTCCCGTCGCGTGAAGGAGGTCGCCGGAGCCGACCGGTTCCGGCTCCGGCGGCCTTCACACCCCTCAACGCAAGAAACGGGCGAAAACTCTTTCGCGTACGCGACGTTTTCTTGCAATGATGTGGGAGATTCTTCCAACCGGCCTCATTGGAGTGTCCCCACATGCGGTTCAGCCACGACCCCCATCACGACGGCTCCCCCGACTACCTGACCGTGAACGGGGACCACGTCCACGTGCGGGTTCGGGTCCCCGGCGACGCCGACGGGGTGTACGCGCGCCTGGTGGAGGACGGCGAGGCCGTACTGGTCGAGGCCCGCCTGGAACACCAGGCCGAAGGGGTGAGCTGGTACGGGGTGGACCTGCCCCGGCTGGAGGTGGTCACCACCTACCGGTTCGCCATCGTGCGCGATCGCCACTACACCTGGCTGAACCAGGAGGGCCCGCACGACCACGAGGTCACCGACGACGGCGACTTCCGGTTCCTGGACTCCCCCGCCCCACCCGACTGGGTACCGGCGACCACCGTCTACCAGATCTTCCCCGACCGCTTCGCCCGCGATGACGACTCCGTCGACTCCCCGGCCGACCACCCCGAGTGGGCCCTGCCCCGGGACTGGGACCACGAACCCGCCGGGTCCGGCCTCCTGGCGTCCCGGGAGTTCTACGGCGGCACCCTGGAAGGCGTGCGCCGGCACCTGGACCACCTGGCCGACCTGGGCGCCGAGGTGGTGTACCTGACCCCCTTCTTCCCCGCCAGGTCCACCCACCGCTACGACGCCTCCTCCTTCGACGAGGTCGACCCCTGGCTGGGCGGCGACGCGGCACTGAGCGCCCTGGTCCGCGAGGCGCACGCGCGCGGTATGCGGGTGATGGGCGACCTGACCACCAACCACACCGGCGACGAGCACGAGTGGTTCCGCGCCGCCAAGGCCGACGCCGACTCGGCCGAGGCCGGTTTCTACCACTTCACCTCCCATCCGGAGGAGTACGTGAGCTGGCTGGGGGTGCGCTCCCTGCCCAAGCTCGACTACACCGACACCGAACTGCGCGAGCGCGTGTACGGAGCCGATGACTCGGTGCTGGTCTCACGCCTGGTCGGCGAGGATCCGCTGGACGGGTGGCGGATCGACGTGGCCAACATGACCGGTCGCCTGGGCGCCCTGGACCTCAACCACGAGGTGTCCGGTGAGATCGCCTCGCGCATGCGCGAGGCCGCCCCACGCGCATGGTTGCTGGCCGAGCACTTCTACGACGCCGGCCCCGACACCCGCCACGACGGCTGGCACGGTGTGATGAACTACGCCGGGTTCACCCGCCCGGTGTGGGCGTGGCTGAACACCGGCCCCGAGGGGGTGCGGTACGCGGCCACGCACACCTCGGCTCCGCTGCCCTCCAGCGGGGCCGCCGAGGCGGTGCGGGCGCTGCGGGCGGCCAACGCGGGGCTGCCCTGGCGGGTGCGGACGCACAGCGTGAACGCGCTGAGCACCCACGACTCGGCGCGTTTTCGCACGGTGGTGGGTGACGCGGTGCGCCAGGCGGTGGGTGTGGCCGCCCAGGCCACCCTGCCGGGGGTCCCGTTCGTGTTCGCCGGGGACGAGATCGGGCTGCTGGGGCGCGATGGGGAGAACTCGCGGCGCACGATGCCCTGGCACCGGACCCGGGACTGGGACACCGAGGTGCTGGCGGCCCACCGTCGACTGTTGGCGCTGCACCGGGAGCTGCCGGCGCTGCAGTCGGGGGGTCTGCGCTGGTTGGACACCGGTGAGCACCACATGACGTTCCTGCGCACCCTGGGCGAGCAGGTGGTGTTGGTGCACCTGACCGATGGGCCGCACGGAGAGGTCGGTGGTGCCCTGGGCGACCTGGACGCCCGGGACCTGAAGGTGGTCGAGAGCGGCGGCGGGATCAAGGCCCGGCTGGAGGGCGAGGTGGCGCTGGAGGCCGACGGTCCGGGGTTCGTGGTGGCCATGGGCACCAGCACCCTGTCCACCCTCGGCTGAGGTGGTCGAACCTCAATGCCCCGGGCGGTGGTCGAGACGTGCCGCCCGGCGCGTCAGGTGTTCGCGTTCGGCCAGGTTGGTGGCCTTGCGGGCGGCTTCGACGTACAAGCGGGCCGCGGTGTCCAGGTCACCGGCACGCTCGTGCAGATGCCCCGCCACCGCGCTGTGGCGGGGCAACGACTCGTCCAGTTCGGCGAGCGCCGCCAGGCCGGCGGCCGGTCCGTCGGCCTCACCGACGGCCACCGCTCGGTTCAGTCTCACCACCGGGCTCCGGTTCAGTCGGACGAGTTCGTCGTACCACTCCACGATCTGTACCCAGTCGGTCTCCTCGGCCCTGAGCGCGTCCGCGTGCAGCGCGGCGATGGCGGCCTGGGCCTGGTACTCGCCCAACCGGTCCCGGTCCAGGGCCGCCCGCAGGATCCCGATCCCCTCGGAGATCGCCCCGGTGTCCCAACGACGCCGATCCTGTTCGGCCAGCGGCACCAGAGCCCCCTCGGACGTGGTCCGCGCGGGGCGCCGGGCGTGGTGCAACAGCATGAGGGCGAGCAGCCCGGCCGACTCCGGATGCTCCAAGGCGGCGTGGAGCCGGCGGGTGAGCCGGATCGCCTCGGCGGCCAGGTCGAGCTCACCGGAATAGCCCTCGTTGAAGACCAGGTAGAGGACGCGCAGCACGGTGGCCGCGTCGCCAGGACGGTCCAGGCGCACCCCGGCCACGGTGCGCTTGGCGCGGCTGATGCGCTGACCCATGGTCGCCTCGGGCACCAGGTAGGCGCGAGCGATCTGGCGGGTGGTCAGCCCACCGACCGCGCGCAGGGTGAGCGCGACCGCCGACGAGGAGCTCAGGGACGGGTGGGCGCACAGGAAGTACAACCGGAGCGTGTCGTCCACCCCGGGCGCGGGCCCGGGCTCCGGTTCTCCTTGGAGGAGCTCCTCTCGTCGACGGCGGGCGCTCTCGGAACGGGCCGCGTCGAGGAACCGTCGCCAGGCCACGGTGACCAACCACCCCTTGGCGTCCCGGGGTGGATCGGTGGGCCACACACGTAGGGCTTCGACCAGGGCGTCCTGCACGGCGTCCTCGGCCGCCGCGAATTCGGCTCCGCGACGGACCAGGATCGTCAGGACGCTCGGGGTGAGGCCGCGCAGCAGGACCTCGTCCACCGGCTCAGTCCTCGATGGTGGGCGGCTCGGTCAGGAAGGGTCGCAGTTCGAGCCACTCGTGGATGGGCCGCCCGCCGGCGCCGGGGGCCGCCGAGAGCTCCGCGGCCAGTTCCAGGGCGCGTTCACGGCTGTCGACGTCGATGACCATCCATCCGGCGATGAGGTCCTTGGTCTCGGCGAAGGGACCGTCGGTGACCGGCGGCCGGCCCTCTCCGTCGTAGCGCACGAACGTGCCCTCTGGGGCCAGGGCCTGGGCGTCGACGAACTCCCCGCTCTTCTCCAGCCGGTCGGCGAAGTCGCGCATGTACTTCATGTGCGCGGAGATCTCCTGCGACGTCCACTGGTCCATGGGCACGTCGTTGACCGCCGCCGGAGCGCCCCGGTAGTGCTTGAGCAACAGATACTTGGCCATGGTGATCCTCCTCGGTCTCCGCGACCCATCATGGTCGCCTTCATCCCTGGGACGGAGCGGGCCACGGGTTCTCGACATCCGGGCGAAGGTTTTTTCGTGGAAGGGAGCGGTCACACCGCGGCCGGCGGCGCGCGAGATCCCCCGATAGGTCCAGGTCACCACAACGAAGGCCCCCGCGCCACCCTCGGTGAGGTGGCCTGTGGACAAGTCCGGGGGTCAGGGAAGGACGGCCTGGATGTCCTTGGTGATGCGCGCGACCAGCTCGCCGGTGCGGCCGGTGAAGTAGAAGTGACCGCCGGGCAGGGTGTGGTGTGCGAAGTCGCCTTGGACGTGGTCGCCCCAACCGGACAGGCGCTCGGGGGTCATACCGAGGTCCTCGGCGCCACCGAAGACCGACAGCGGAACCCGCAGGGGCGGGGCCTGGGGGTCGGGGCTCCAGGTGTCGACCACCTGCAGGTCGGCGCGGACCAGCGGTTCGACGTAGGCCCACAGCTCGGGGTCCTCCAGCGCGTGGTGCGGGGTGCCGCCCATCTCCGCGATGGCCTCACGCAGGCGTCCGGAGGGGACGCGATGTCGGGGTTGGGCCCGTTCGGGGCCGGGGGCGGGGCTCCAAGAGGAGGCGCCCAGCCAGGCGGGCGGTGTTTCGGTCAGGCGGTGGGTCATCTCGTAGGCGATCAGGGCGCCCATGCTGTGCCCGAACAGACCGTAGGGGCGGTCGAGTTCGGGACGCACGACGTCGCACAGGTGATCGGCCAGGGATCCGGCCTCGCGGAAGGGTTCCTCGCCGGACCTGCGCGCCCGCCCGGGGGCGTCCACCAGGCAGATCTCCCAGTCGGAGGGAAAGTGCCGAACCCACCCGCGGTATCCCAGGTGCGAGCCGCCCGCGTGGTGCAGGACGAAGAGCCGAAAACGGCTGTGGGGTACGGATCTGAGCCGGGTCAGGGCGCCCTCGTGCACGGGTCTGCTCGCCTTCTTACTTACGGGTAACAAAGCGAACCTACCAGTCGGTAATCATTTTCGGACAACCGGGAGCACCCACCCGCCTCCTCCCCGTGACCGAACTCGCACACGTCCATCAGCCGTCCACCCGCTCTCGCCTCGGCACCGGACCACACCGGCCCTTACCACCTCGCCTGCCCACCACCCGCAGGCGCGAAAACCACTCGTGTGGGCGGCTCCGGGTCAGGCACACTGACCGCTGGTCGACGATCCGGAGCGAGGGGCGTGCGGTGGGGTGGGTTCCAGGGGCGCTACGGCACCGGCGTCTACGCCTGCTGCTGACAGGCCGCGGCCTCGGCGACCTGGGGGCCGAGATGCTCCCCGTGGCGATGGTGGGCCTGGTGCTGGTCGAACATGGTCCCCTGCTGCTGGGCCTGGTGTTGGGGGGACGAGGGGCCACCGGGTCACTGTTCGCACTGCTGACCGGCGCCCTGCTCACCCGGGTGCGCAAGTCCACCGCACTGGTCTTCAACGACACCGTGCAGGCGGCGGTGATGGCCGCCTTCGCTTTGGGCCCCGACGCGGCCTGGTGGCCACTGGTCCTGGCGGCGCTGAGCGGGGTGTCGGGATCGGTGGCCGAACCCGCCGCCGGTTCGATGATGCCACTGATCGTGCCCGCCGAGCGGCTACGGGAGGCCAACGCCCTGCGCAACATCGTGGGCCGCGCCGCCGGTATCACCGGTCCCGCTCTGGCCGGGGTATTGGTCGTGGTCTTGGACGTGCGCACCGTGTTCTGGCTCATCGCCGCCCTGTTCGTGGTGTGCGCGGGTGTGCTGGCACTGATCCGCGAGACCCCGCCCATCGGCGAGCGGACCACCGAGACCATGGGGGCGAGCCTGCGCGCGGGCCTGTGCGAGGTGGTGCGCCGCCCCTGGGTACTGGCCATCATCGCGGTGGCCACCCTCCAGGCCCCGACCACGCTGGCCCCCGGGTTCGTGCTGTTGCCGATCGTGGTCGCCGACTCCTATCCCGCGCCCGTCTACGGACTGGCCCTGTCGTGCATGGCCGCCGGGCAACTGGTGGGCGGAGTCCTGTCCACCCGGTGGAACCCGGCCCGTCCGGGGCTGGTGTCCTTGGTAGGGACGCTGTTCTTCCCGCTGCCCCTGCTCGGGTTGGCCCTGACCGTGCCGGCGCCGATCCTGTTGACCGGTTACGTGGCCACCGGCGCGGGTTTCATGTTGTTCGGTGTGTACTGGTACACCGCCCTGCAACGCTCCATCCCCCAGGAGAGACTGAGCGTGGTCATCGGCGTCGACCAGGTCGGCAGCTTCGGACTGGAACCGGTCGGATACGCGGTGGCCGGCGCCCTGGCCCAGGCCGTGGGCGCCCGGCCGGTCCTGTACTGGGCGGCCGTGGTGGGCATCACCACCAGCCTGCTGCCGCTCCTGGTTCCGGGGGTGGACCGTCTGGCCGACCCCGAACCCGAGCGCTGAAAGGCCCGCCCCTTCTCGGGAACCCCACGCCCTCCCCCGGCGACGTCGGTGGTCGAGCACCGATCACCACTTCGTGGCCGTGGCCGCCGCCCTGGCCCGGGCCACGCCGGTCCTGGGGGGCCTCCCTACTGTTGTTCCCGGGCGTGGGCACGGCTCCGGAGGCGCTCGGGTGACCTCAGTGGTGGTCGTGCCCCTCGGAACGCTCGCCCTGGTCCGCACCCCCGGTCATCTCCAGCACCGGAACCTCCAACCGCGCCTCGACCCCACTCGCGAAATCGATCGTGACGGTGACCTCGTCCCCGACCCGCAGCGGGTCGGGGATGTCTTCGACCATCACGTGGTAGCCACCCTGGACGAAGGTGGTGGTGCCACCGGCCGGTACCGGGATCTCCTCGACCGGTCGCATGATCACCGCCCCCTCCTCGTTGCTCTCGCTGTTGTGCAGACCGGCCTGCGGCGAGGCGCTGGTGCGCACCCCCACCACGGCGTCGTCATCGGAGGCGGTGTTGGTGATCGTCAGATAGACCACCCCCACCTCGGGGTTGGCCGGCTCCGGCATCCAGGCGTCCTCGACCATCAGCTCCCCCACACGGGCCCGACCACCGGGCTCGGCGGCCGCCCCGGCCGGATCGGCCTCCCCCGGGTCGGTGACGGTGCCACAGGCCACCACCGAACACAGGGCGAGGGCTGCCAGGGCGATGCGATGTGGGTAACGCATGGGGGTGCCTTTCTTCGGGGACGCTCCGTCGGGGACGCTCACCCCAACACGTCGCCCACGCACCCCACCGGGTTCCCACGACCCACGTGGAAACCCGGTGACGCCGCTCACCCCCACAACTCCGATCCCGGCACCTGCCCCTCGTCCCTCACCGGCGGCACCGCGAACACCGCGCTCCCCTCATGGCGGATGTACTCACCGAGCGCGTCCCCGCCCTCGTCCAGACTCCGCTGCACGGCGGTGAAACCGGTACGCGGGTCGGCCTGCCAGGCGGTGAACAACAATCCCGCGTCCACCCTCCCCTCCGAGTCCCACCCCAGGTCGTAGTCGAAGCCGCGCCGGAGCATGCGCGCCCCCAGGGTGTTCTCCGGGGAGGCCAACCGGATGTGCGCGTCCGGGGCGATCACCGGCCGCCCCCCATCGTCCCGGGCCACCAGGTTCGGCCGATCGTCCTCCCTCGAACCGCCCAGGGGCGCCCCATCGTCCAGACGCCGACCCACCACACGTTCCCGCTCGTCTTCGGAGAGCGCGAACCAGCCCTCCAACAGCATGCGGATCCGGCGCACCACCACGTAGGTGCCACCGTCCATCCACGCCGTGGCCGGTTCGGGGTGGGCGGCCAGGACCTGCGAGGCGAACACCGCCTGGTCCGGGTGCGGGTTGACCGTGCCGTCGACCTGGCCCATGAGGTTGCGCGGGGTGGCCGAGGGGTCCTTGGCGGTGACCGCGCCGCGCCGAAAGCCCGGCAGCGCCCACCGCACCCGCACACGCCCTCCCGCGAGGTCGACCAGGTGGCGGGCGGCGGCCCCGGCCACCACCGGGTCCTCCGCGCCCACGTGCAGCATCAGATCCCCGCCGCACCACTCCTCACGGAGTCGGTCGCCGGCGAAGTCAGGCAGATCCTCCAGCTCCTCGGGTCTCCGATCGCCCAGACCGGCCCGCTCCAACAGGGAGCCGCCCAACCCCAGGGTGACCCCCAACGAGGCCGGACGCAGCCCTTGGGTGGGCGCGCCCTCCACCACCCCCTCCAGCCCGTGTTCGTGCAACGCCCGGATCTCCTCCCCCCAGGACTCCAACACCTCGCCGGCCCGGGCCGCCACCTCCTCCGGGCCGTCCCCGACCACCTCCAGCGCCACCACCCGCACATGGGAAGGGGTGGGGGTGAGCAACGCCGGCGGCAACCCGTCCCGGTACCCGCCCCGGGACAGCGTCACCGCCAAGGCCGGGTCGGGCTCCGGGCGGCTCACACCCGCACCCAACAGGCCACCGGCGGCCAACCCCACCGCCCCGGCCGCTCCACCGGTCAACAGTCCACGCCGGGAGGGCCCCCTCACAACAACTCCTCGGCCAACACCGGAAGCAGTTCGGCCACCTGGTCGGCCTCCACCCCCTCGTCGAACATGCCGGCGGCCTCACCACCCTCGGTCAGGACGATGATCCGCCCACCGTGGGAGACCAGGTAGTCGCCCTCGGTCTCCTGCGGCGCCTCGATGGGGATCCCGTAGTCGCCGGCGGCCGCCACGATGTCCTCGATTTCGCCCCGCACCCCCTGGAACCCGGGGTCGAAGCGGTCCAACCAGGAACGCAACTGCTCGTCGGTGTCCCGGGCCGGGTCACTGGTCACCATGACCACGTCCACGTCATCGGCGACCTCCCCCGCCTCCTCCAGGGCCAGGTCGATCTCGGCCATGGTCATCGGGCACACGTCCGGGCAGCTCGTGTATCCGAAGAACAACAGGGTGAGCCGGTCGGGGTCCACGTCGGTGAACCGCCAGGCCTCACCGTCCACGTCCACCAACTCCGCCGCGGAGGCCGCCATCGGCTCATCGGACAGGTCCATGTAGTGCTCGACCTCGTCCAGGCCACCACCGGCGGAACAGGCCACCCCGCTCAACAGCGCGGTCGCGGCCACGACCGCACCTACAGGCCGCCACAGCCGGGACGAGGCGGATCGGGCGGTCACGGGTTCATTCATGTCAGGTCTTTCCGTTCTCATCTGATCAACGTCCAAGGACACGCGGTGGACCCTCACGCCGCCTCGCGCACCAGCCGGGCCAGGTCCCTGCGCCCGCGCGCCACACGCGAGCGCACCGTGCCCACCGGCACCCCCAACAGCGCCGCGGCCTCGGCGTAGGGCACCCGGTGCACCTGGGTCAGCACGAAGGCCCGGCGGCGCTGCTCGGGCAACTCCTCCAGCAGCGCCGCCAGCGCCAGGTACTCGTCGAAACGGCCAGGGGAGGCCGCCCCGTCGCCCAGACAGCCCTCCACGTCCCGTACCGGATCGGTACGCGGGGTGCGCTCGCGCGCCCGGTAGCGATCCACCACGGTGTGGCGGGCCACCGACAACAACCACGCCCGCACCGGTGCCCGACCCGAGTAGCGGGGCAGGCCGCGCAGGGCACGGGTGTAGGTCTCCTGGGTCAGGTCGTCCACCCAGGTCGGGTCGACCCTGCGAGCGATGTAGCGCCGCACGTCCTCACGGGTCAGCGTGAACAGCGCGTCGATCGCCTCGGGGGCGCCCCGCCCGGCGCGCAACGCCAGACGGGACAGGTTCGAGGGGTCTTCTTCGTTCGAGGTCACCGGTGTGGTCGCCACTGTCGCGCGCACACCGCCTTCACCCACGGTCATCACATTCGAGCCTTCGGTCATCGCACGCGTCCACACCCGGCCACGGCACGACCTATGGAGGGCATGACCGAGGTCAGGAGGGCGCGGGCGTCCTGGCGACGCCACGAGGCGCCGAGGGAACACGCCAGGGCCGCCCCGCGGACGAACACGCCGACCACAGCCACGGCGCGCCGGGCGCGCCACAGGGGCCGGTTCACGCTCGCCCTCAGGCGGCGAGCAGGACCGGTGGACCTCTCAGGACCCGGGTGTGGCGCAGCACCGAAGGCCCGGCCGGCAACGGCCGGTCCGGTGGAGCGAACCGGGAGGCGAGCACCGGCTCCGGGCTCGGCAGCGCCCCGACCACCAGCAACAACGGCACCAGGGACAGCGCCATGAACCGTAAGAAGGCGAAGAGGGCGTCCTCGCCCAACCGCAACCACCAGGCGCTCACCAACGCCATGACCACGTGCATCGCGATCATGGCCCACGCCGGCATCGACTGCGCGGCCATCTCGCCCACACCGTGGCCACCGTGGCCGCCACCCCATCCCTGGGCGGCGCTGAAGGTCACGTGCAGCGCGAACTGGCCCCAGAGCATGCGGGCGGTCAACGCCCACACCCCAAGACGCCGTGTGGTCGAGGCCCAGGCCATCACCCACACCAGCGCGCCGCCCGGCACCAATCCGAGCAGTGGTACGTCCTGCCCCGAACTCAGCGCGTGTCCGATCGCGGACAGGCTCGCGCACACCAGGGTGAACACCCCGGCGCGCAGCGCTCGGCAAGGCGGACTCTTCGACATCGCCCTCATCGTCGCACCCGCTCACGCCACCCGCGTACCGGGGTAGGAGGACTCCTCGTCCCCTGTTCTAGACTCGACGACGTTCCCGGTGTGAGAAGAGGCCCGCTTGTGACCCTGTCCCCGCTCGCCCTACTGCGCGAGTGGCCCGCGCGTACCGATGACACGGCCCTCCAGGAGTTCGTGCTCATCGGCAACCGGCTCGACCTGCCGGCCCTGGAACGTCACGTGCTGCCCACCGCACAGGAGATGGGCGCCGCGATCACCGTGCTCGGCGTCACCGCGCCCGGGGCCGAACCGGCGGCGCTGTCCCGGCCCGACCGCACCCTGGCCCTGATCGAGGCCGATGCCCCCGACCCGCTGCCCGAACTGGCGCTGTTGGTGGGTGGAGCACACGTGGTGGCGGCCTTCGGCGGTGGCGCCCCGGCCGCGGAGCGACGTCCCTGGACCGTACTGAGCGGTGGCCCCCAAGGGGTGCCCTGGGCGTTGGCCGACCTGGGCGCGTGGCTGCGTCTGCGCGCGAGCGCGCCCGCCGTGCCCGCCGCCATGGCCGAGCGTCTCTCCCTGGTGGCCGACCTCGTGGAGGATCTGCTGCTGACCGACCCGGTGGAGTCCGACGCTCGGATCCTGCACGACGGTGAGGACTCCCTGCTGACCCGGCTACCGCAAGGCCCCGTGAGCGAGTTGTGCCTGTACGCCCCGCTGCGCGGCGCCGACGCGCCCACGTTGCGGTCCCTGGCCCGACACCTGGCCCCGGAGCGGGTGGTGCTGGCCCTGCCCCCGGACTGGCCCGACGAGGACACCGAGCGGGCGCTGCGCGTCCTGGCCGACGCGGGGTTGAAGGCCCAGGCCCGCACCGTCCCCGACGGCCACCCCGCGCACGGTGGGCTCCTGGAGTGGGAGGACCACCAGGGGCGGTACGCCCTGACCCTGGGTTCGCGCCTGAGCGCCCTGACCCGCACCGGGCAGGGCACGCTCACCGCCCTGGTCCCGGCCACCGCGCCACCGGAACCCGTCACCGCCCAGGACGACGATCACCTGGCCGATCTCCTGGTGGAGTCGGGTGATCCGGGCTGGACCGTGGGGTTCGACTCCGGCCTGTACCGGGTGCACGGTTCCTTCACCAACCCCGTACCCGTGGCGGCCCGGGTCGTCGAACTCCTGGACCGGCGAGTCCAGGGGCCGGGGCCCGTGCTGGTGCACGCCCAAGGCCCCAAGGCCTGGGCGTTGCTGGTGTGGAGCCGACCGATGATGCTGCTGGCCTCGGCCCCCAGGGGCAGCGCCTGGCGTCTGTACCGGGTCGATCCACCCGCCACCCCCGCCTCCCGGTTGGGCGGCGAGGGCCTGTCCCAGGTGGGGTTGGTGCGCACCAGCGCTCCCCTGCACCGGGCCCCGCACCGCGACATCGGCGCTTTCCTGCACACTCTGAACACCGACCACATCACCCTGCTCGAAAACGTCGGGTTCTTGGACAAACCCATGTGAACCACCACTGGTGCCGGTGCGGGGCGGTGCGATGACCTCCCGCTAGAGTCGACACTCATGCGGATTCTCGTACTGGGCGGTACCTCCTTCGTGGGCCGGTTCATCGTCACCAACGCCATAGAGCGGGGCCACGACGTCACCCTGTTCAATCGGGGCCGGACCGGCACCGAGCTCTTCCCAGGGGTGAAACGCCTGGTCGGAGACCGTGACGACGGGGAACTGTCCTCCCTGGAGGAGGGTTCCTTCGACGCCGTGGTGGACGTCAGCGGCATGGTCCCGCGTCACGTGCGCCAGGCCGCCCGGGTTCTCCAGGACCGGGTGGACCGCTACCTGTTCATCTCCACCAACGCCGTGTACGCCCCCGGGGCCGGCCCCGGCGCCGATGAGACGGCCCCCTTGAAGGAACCGGAGTGGAACACCGAGGTGATCGGCGCGACCACCTACGGGACGCTCAAGGTCGCCTGCGAACACGAACTCGACACCCACTTCGGTGATCGCGCCACCATCGTGCGCCCCGGCATGCTCGCCGGACCCCACGACAACGTCGACCAGTTCACCTACTGGGTACGAAGAGTCGCCCGGGGCGGGAAGGTCGTCCTACCCGGAGACCCCGGCCAACCCGTGCAGATCCTGGACGTGCGCGACCTGGCCCACCTGGTGGTGCGCCTGCTCGAACAGGACCTGGGCGGGGTGTACAACGCCATGGGCCCGGCCCGCCCCCTCACCCTGTCCGAGATGATCCACACCTGCGCCCGGGCGGCCCGGGCCGGCATCGACCTGGTGCTGGTGCCACCGGAGACCGTCATGGCCCGTTTCCCCCTGGTGCGCTCCGACCGCACCTGGGAACAGTCCTTCCAACGCGACTTCAGTCGCGCACGCGAGGTCGGACTGCCCTCCACCCCGTTGGAGACCACCGCCGCCGACGTGTTGGCGTGGGATCGCGAACGGGGCGAACCACCCCTGGAGCCGGCCCCCGACCCGCAGGTGGAACGCAACCTGTTGGCCTACATCCAGGGCTAGGGCGCCGGGCACGTGAGAACCCGGCGGAGGTGGGGGCGAGGGCGAGGCCTCGCGCTACCCGTCCCGACCGGAGCGCCCCACCCCTGGGCGCGCCGCCCGGGAAAGACGCCGCCACAGAGCCCGCGTCCGACCCACCCAAGAGCGATCCTCGGCCCTCTCCTGGGGCACGTCCGGCGCCCCCACCCCACCGCCCTCACCTTGACCGATCTCGGCCGCCCGGGCGTGCAGACGCTCCCTGATCTGGTCCGGGGTGTAGGCACGACGCTGCCGCTCGGCACGCACGATCGCCACCCCACTGGCCGCCACACCCACGAAAGCGGCCACTCCCAACGCTTTCCACCACTTCATGGCTCCTAGGCTAGGCCTTGTGACGAACATGAGCATGTCCTTGGACGAGGCGGTGGAGTCGACCCGCACCGGAGACCTGTGGGTCTTCCGGGGCACCAGCGTGCCCGACCGGGCCATCCAGATCACCACCAACAGCCCCGTCAACCACGTCGGGATGTCGCTGGTCATCGACGACCTGCCCCCGCTGATGTGGCACGCCGAACTGGGCCGTTCCCTGGTGGACATGTGGACCGGCACCCACCAGCGCGGGGTCCAACTGCACGACCTGCGCGACGCCGTCCTGGTGTGGGGCCGCCGCTACGGCCAACAGGGCTGGCTGCGCCAACTCGACCCACTCGCCGACCGGGCCATGGAGGACGCCGCCCTGCGCACGGTCGCCCGACTCAACGGCACACCCTTCCCCTCCACCGCCCAACTGGCCGGACGCTGGGCCCTGGGACGCATGCCCTTCGGCCGCGCCGCGCGCGAGCGACGCCTGGAGACCGCCTACTGCGCCGAGGTCGTCGCCCTGACCTACGAGGAGATGGGCCTGCTGCCCAAGGGCAAAAGCCCCGGCTACTACGACCCCGGCCGGTTCTGGAGCGGCGACTCCCTGACCCTGCAAGGCGAGTCCACCCTGGGCGGAGAGATCCGAATCCAACTGCCCTATCTCTAAGCGCCTCCGCTAGCGCTTCAGCGTGTTCGGGCGCCTGGGAGTCAAGAACCTTCGGCACCTTTGGCGTGATAGCGAAAAAGCGTGCTATCCCACCGCCGGCACCTCCAGAACCTTGACGGCGCCCGAACGATAACCCCCGTGGATCATGGGCCAGGGCCCGGACCAGGTTTCGTGGCCACGGCGATGGGGCAAGCGCCCGGGTGTGCCGCCTCCGGCGGCGGGAGAAGGAGGCCGATGAGCGAGCACCCACTGGGCGAGGACGACGTCGCCGAATCCCGACTGGCCCTGCGAGGGGCACACCTGCGGTGTCTGGCCTTTCGCGACCCCGTCGACCGGAGGGAACACCTGGCCCTGGTCCTGGGCGAGGTCACCGACGTCGAGGACGTCCTCGTGCGCGTGCACTCCGAATGCGTCACCGGTGACGTCTTCGGCGCGCTGCGTTGCGAATGCGGCGACCAGCTCCACGCCGCCCTGGACCGCGTCATCGTCGAGGGACGCGGTGTCCTGGTCTACCTGCGCGGCCACGAGGGCCGCGGCATCGGCCTGCTCGACAAGGTCCGCACCATGGGTCTACAGGACCGCCGTGGCCTGGACACCGTGGACTCGGCCACCGCGCTGGGCCTGCCCGTGGACGTACGCGACTACGCCCCCGCCGCCCGCATCCTGCGCCACCAGGGCGTGCGCTCGATCCGGTTGCTGTCCAACAACCCCGACAAGGTCCTCGCCCTCCAAGACCACGGCCTCAAGGTCACCACCCGCCTACCGCTACTGGTCGACGCCCACACCGACAACATCGACTACCTGACCGCCAAACGCGACCGGCTCGGCCACGACCTCCCCCACCTGGACCACTCCCCCGGCCTCGGAGCCGGCGGCACCCGTGACTGACCGCGCCGGCCACCACCTGAGCGCCCGGCCGGCCACCGCGCTCACCATCGCCGTGTGCGCCGGAGCGGCCCTACTGGCGCTCCTGACCCTCACCACCGGCTTGGGCGCACCCGGCTGGACGGCCGCCATCCTGTACACGCTCCTGGCCACGGCACTGTTGAGGGCGGCCCTTCGCCGCTACCACCACCGGCCCCTGGGCCCGGCCGACCTGGTCACCTCGGCCCGCGTCGTCCTCATCGGCGTCGTCACCGCCCTGGTCGCCGACGGCGACCACACCTGGGCCCTGATCGTCTTCGCCGTGCCCGCGATGGCGCTGGACGCGGTCGACGGCCTCGTCGCACGCGGCACCCGCACCTGCTCCGACTTCGGCGCCCGCTTCGACATGGAGGCCGACGCCTTCCTCATCCTCGTGCTCAGCGTCCAGGTCGCCCAAGACCTGGGGCCCTGGGTACTACTGATCGGCGCGATGCGCTACCTGTTCGGCGCCGCCGCCCTGGTCCTGCCCCGACTACACGACCCCCTACCGCCCGCCCCGGCCCGCAAGACCATCGCCGCCGCCCAACCCATCGTGCTCACCGTCGCCGTCTCGGGCATACTTCCCCCACCGGCAACGACCATCACCGTGGCCACGGCATTGACCGCGCTGTCGTGGTCGTTCACACGCGACGTGGCGGGACTGTGGCGCCCGCGCCCACCCCGGACCACCGCCACCGAAGGGAGCTGAGTCAATGGGACGGACCGCACGCGCCTTCTGGGTACGCTCACCCGGACAAGGCGAGATCCGACAGGTCGACCTACCCGAACCCGCCCCCGACCAGGTCCTGGTGCGCACCCTGCACTCCGGCATCAGCCGAGGCACCGAGACCCTCGTCTTCGGCGGCGGGGTCCCACCCAACCAGTACGGCGTCATGCGCGCCCCCTTCCAAGAGGGCGACTTCCCCGGGCCCCTCAAGTACGGCTACCTCAACGTGGGCGTGGTCGAACAAGGCCCCTCCCACCTGCTCGGGCGCACCGTCTTCACCCTCTACCCCCACCAGACCCACTTCGTGGTCCCCGCCGCGGCCGTCTCCCCCGTACCCGAAGGTGTTCCCGCCCACCGCGCCATCCTGGCAGGCACCGTCGAAACGGCCGTCAACGCCCTCTGGGACGCCGCGCCCCTCATCGGCGACCAGGTCACCGTCGTCGGCGCCGGCATGGTGGGCTGCTGCGTGGCCCGCCTGCTCTCCCAGATGCCCGGAACCCACGTACAACTGGTCGACATCGACCCCGACCGGGCCGAGGTCGCCCAACGCCTGGGGGTCGAGTTCGCCCTACCCGACGACGCCGTGGGCGATCGCGACCTGGTCTTCCACACCAGCGCCAGCGAAGCGGGCCTCATCCGCTGCCTGGAACTGCTCCACCCCGAGGGCGAGGTCGTGGAACTGAGCTGGTACGGAGACCGGCAGGTCATCCTGCCGCTGGGCGAGGACTTCCACTCCCACCGCCTGGCCGTACGCGCCAGCCAGGTCGGCATGATCTCCCCGGCCCGCAGGTCCCGCTACGACCACGCCCAACGCCTGGCGCTGGCTCTGCGTCTGCTCACCGACCCGGCCTTCGACTCCCTGCTCAGCGGACACAGCCACTTCGAGGAACTGCCCGCACTGCTGCCCGAACTCGCCCAGGGGCACCGGCCCGCGCTGTGCCACCGCATCTCCTACGACCCGCCCCGGCACTGACCCGAAGCGAGGAGGACCGTTTGTTCAGCGTCACCGTCCGCGACCACCTCATGGTCGCCCACAGCCTCACCGGTGAGGTGTTCGGCCCCGCCCAGGCCCTGCACGGGGCCACGTTCGTGGTGGACGCGACCCTGCACCGACCCGAGCTGGACCCCGACAACATCGTGGTGGACATCGGCGCCGCCACCCGCGAACTCGGCCGGGTCGTGGGCGAGCTGAACCACCGCAACCTCGACCAGGTCCCCGAGTTCGCCGGCGTCAACACCTCCACCGAGTACCTGGCCAAGGTGATCGCCGACCGCCTGGCCGAACGCGTCGCCCAAGGAGCGATGGGACCCAACGCGCGGGGCCTGACCTCGATCTCGGTGACCCTGCATGAGTCCCACGTGGCCTGGGCCCGCTACCAACGCGACCTTTGACGATCCCGTTCCTGGTCCCCGACTCCACCACGCCCAGCGGCGGCACCCTGTACGACCTGCGCCTGGCCCGGGCCGGGACCGGGCTGGGCATCGTCGCCCTACCGGGTGCGTGGCCGTGCCCGGGCCCGGCGGGGACACGGGCGTTGGAGCGGGCCCTGGACCGGGTGCCCGACGGCGGTCGGGTGCTGCTCGACGGTTTGGTGGCCTGCGCGCTGCCCGAGGTGATCGTTCCCCACGCGCGGCGGCTACGCCCGGTGGTACTGGTCCACCTACCGCTGGCCATGGAAGGCGGACTGGACCCCGACACCGCACGTGACCTGGACTCGCGCGAACGCCGGGTGTTGGAATCGTGCTCCGCGGTGGTGGCCACCGGCCGGTGGGCGGCCGCTCACCTCAGCGCGCACCATGGCCTGCCCGAGGTGGCCGTGGTGCCCCCGGGCGTGGAAACGGCCCCTCTCGCCCGTGGCACGGCGCCCGGGACCCCGCCCCGATTGCTCTGCGTGGCCTCACTGACCCCGCGCAAGGGACACCGGGTGCTCTTCGAGGCACTGCGACACCTCACCGACCTGGACTGGGAATGCGTGTGCGTGGGCCCGGGCAGGCCCCCACCCGCACCCGCGGGTGTGCGCTTCACCGGCCCCCTGCGCGGCGCGGACCTGGACGCCGCCTACGACCGGGCCGACCTGCTGGTACTGCCCTCCCTGGCCGAAACCTACGGAATGGTCGTCACCGAGGCCCTGGCCCGGGGCGTCCCGGTTCTGGCCAGTGACGTGGGCGGGGTTCCCGAGGCCCTGGGCGGATCCTCCCACTCGGGCACACCCGGCATGTCGGTGCCCGCCGGGAGGGTCGAGGAATGGGCCCGGGCACTACGCCTCTGGCTGAGCGATCCCCGCACGCGCCACCGATGGCGGGTCGCGGCGCACGCGCGCCGCACCACCCTGCGGGGTTGGGACGAGTCCGCCCGCGCCCTTGGTCACGTCCTGGACCAGGTCTGAGTCCACCCCGGGTGTGATCCGCTTCTCGCCCGCTTCGCACGTGGTACGGACATCCGCGATGATATCGTGCACTCACTGCAAAAATTCTTACTCTGTATTTTTGCTCCGCAAGCAGGATTTCTCCACCTGCGCCTTCAGCTTCCCGAGGTCGGCCCTTGAGTACCCCTCAAACCCACAAAACCGCACGCAAGACCGTCAGGCGCAGCCTCACCGGACTCCTCATCGTGCTCGGCGTGACGATGCTCAGCGGCACGATCGTCTCGGTCGCCCTCCCCCAGATCGTCGGCTCCCTCCAAGGAACCCAGTCCCAATACACCTGGGTGGTCACCGCGACCCTGCTCGCCTCCACCGCGTCCACACCCGTATGGGGCAAACTCGCCGACCTCTTCGACAAGAAACTGCTCCTACAGATCTCCATCGTCCTGTTCATCCTGGCCTCACTCCTGTGCGGCCTGGCCCAGAACACCGGCCAACTCATCGGCTTCCGCGCCATCCAAGGCCTGGGCATGGGCGCCTCCCAAGTCCTGGTCCAGACCATCATCGGCGCGCTCGTCAGCCCCAAGGAACGCGGCCGGCTCAACGGCCTCCTCGGATCGGTCATGGCCGTGGCCACCGTCGGCGGACCCCTCATCGGCGGCGCCCTCACCGACATCTCCTGGCTGGGCTGGCGCTGGTGCTTCTTCATCGGCATCCCCTTCATGGTGGTCGCCCTCGTCGTCCTGGCCCGCACCCTGCACCTGAACGACGTCCGCAAGCTCGACACCCGCGTGGACTACGTCGGCGCCACCCTCATCGCCGCGGGCGTGAGCACCCTGCTGCTGTGGGTCACCTTCGTCGGCGGATCCTTCGCCTGGCTCTCCTGGCAGAGCGCCGCCATGGTCGCCGGCGGCGTCATCCTCCTGACCCTGGCCGTATGGGTCGAAGGCCGAGTCGCCCAGCCCGTCATCCCCCTGCACCTGGTCACCCGCCGAGAGACCGCCATCGCCATCCTGGCCAGCGTCGCCGTGGGCATGGCCATGTTCGGCGGAGCCGTGTTCCTGGGCCAGTACTTCCAACTCGCCCGCGGTTACTCCCCCACCGCCGCCGGCCTGCTCACCACCCCACTGATGCTCGGCACCATGGGCGCCTCCACCATCGCCGGCTGGATGGTCTCCCGCTCCGGCCGCGTCAAGCCCTACGTCCTGACCGGCCTGGCCACCCTCACCATCGGCTTCGTCGCCCTGTCCTTCATCGACGCCGACACACCACTACTCCTGGTCTCCCTGGGCATGCTCGCCGTCGGCATGGGTGTGGGCATGTCCATGCAGAACCTCGTCCTGGTCGTCCAGAACTCCGTGCCCCTGAGCCAACTCGGCGCCGCCAGCGGAGCGATCACCTTCTTCCGATCCCTGGGCGGCACCATCGGCGTCTCGGTCCTGGGCGCCATCCTCGCCAACCGGGTCGCCGACAACATCACCGACGGCCTGACCGCCTCCGGCGTCACACTCCCCAAGGGCGGCGCCGACGCCGACACCCTGGACCTGGCCGGCATGCCGCCGTTCCTGCGCACCATCGTCGAGAACGCCTACGGATCGGCCACCGGCGACCTGTTCCTCGTGGCCACCGGCATCGCCGTCGTCGGCCTGGCCGTGGCGTTCTTCCTGCCCGACGTCCGCCTGCGCGACACCATCGACATGCCCGAGCCCACCACCCAGGACCCCGAACCCCGGAACAAGGACGGAAACCGCCCACTTCCCACCTGATCGGGCTTGCCCACCGGCCCACCCGGGCACCAGACTCCGGATGCAGAACCCGCCCCACAACGGGCATCCGAGTTGAAAGGCCCCCCATGACCGACTCCCCCATCGACTCCACCATCGCCCACACCGCACGGGTCTGGAACCACTGGTTGGGCGGAAAGGACAACTACCCCGTCGACCGCGAGATCGGCGACAGGATCAAGGAACTGGCCCCCCAAGTCGTCGACGTCGCACTCGCGGACCGGGTCTTCCTACGCCGCACCGTCCGCGACCTGCCCCAGTACGCCGAGCTGGCCAAGAAGGTCTGAGGAACCGACCGCCCCATGAAACCGCGGCTCAACGGGTAGGACCCGGCGCAGAGGGAGAACACGGGTCGCAGTTCGGTGAACCACCCACTTCGACCCGACCGAACCGGCACTGTGGAGGCAAGAACATCCGCCCCCCGGCGGCCCTCTCCGCACGGAGGAATCCCGTTGAGCCCGACATCCGACCAAGCGCCCGAGGCCTTCACCGCCGAGTGGCTCGCGCTGCGAGAGGAGGCCGACGGCCAAGCGCGGGCCACCGCTCCCCTGGACCCCCTGCGCACCCACCTCGCCCAACGCGGCGCGGGCCCCGGCAGGCGCCCCATCCGCATCACCGACCTGGGCTGTGGCACCGGCTCCCAAGGCCGCTGGCTCGCCCCACGCCTGGCCGGCCCCCAGACCTGGATGCTCCACGACCTGGATCCCCACCTGCTGAACCTGGCCGGTGCCCGCATGCCCCGCGTCTGCGCCGACGGATCCACCGTCCAGACCCGCATGTGCCTGCGCGACCTGAACCAGGTCACCGCCGCCGACCTGGCCCACACCGACCTGGTCACCGGTTCGGCCCTGCTCGACCTGCTCACCCGCGACCAGGTCCTGTCCATCGCCCGGGCCGCGGACGAAGCGGGCTGCGCCGTCCTGTTCACCCTGACCGTCACCGGCCGCGTGGACCTGTACCCCGCGCACCCGGCCGACGCCTCCATCACCGACGCCTTCAACGACCACCAACGCCGCGCCGGCCGCCTGGGGCCCGACGCCACCGCGTTCACCACCCGGACCTTCCGCTCCCTGGGGCGACGGGTCCTGACCTATCCCAGCCCCTGGCGGCTGCTCCCCGAACACCGCGACCTGACCCTCGCCTGGCTGCGCGGCAGGCTCCGGGCCGCAGGCGAACAGCACGCGCAGATCCCCGCCGACCACCTACGGCACCGCATGGACCAGTGCGAACGGCACGAACTCGTGGCGCTCGTACACCACACCGACCTGCTCGCCCTCCCCAACGGCTATCCGGGACACCCGTGAGGTTCCCATGAGCGAGAACCTGCGACGCCGGGCCCGACCACTCATCGGCGCGGCCCTGCTCGCCGCCCTGGTCTGGTGGTACCCGGTGGAGGCCTTCACCGACGCCTTCACCTCCCTCGACGGCCGCACCGTCTGCGCCGCCCTGGCCATCGGCCTGGTCACGACCGTGCTCTGCGCGGCCCGCTGGATCCTGGTGGCCCGCGGAGTGGGTCTACGACTGCCCTGGGGTCGCGCCATCGGCGACTACTACCGCGCCATCCTGCTCAACGCCGTCCTGCCCTCGGGGATCCTGGGCGACGTACACCGAGCCCTGGGCCACGGCCGCTACGCCGGTGACCTACCCCGGGGCGTACGCGCGGTGGTACTCGAACGCGCGGCCGGGCAGGTGGTCCTGGCCGCCACCGGCGCCACCCTGCTGTTCACACTGCCCGCCGCCCTGCTCGGCCCCGGGCTGCTCACCCTGGCGGCGGCCCTGGCGCCACCGGTCCTGGTCGCCACCGTGGTGGGCGTCGGCCTGCTGTTCTCAAGGCGGCACGGCACCCGCCGCCGGCACGCCTTGACGGCCACCCTCGCCGACGCCCGCTCGGGCCTGTTCACCGCCTCCACCGGCCCCGGGGTCCTGCTGGTGTCGGTGGCGGCCCTGGCCGGGCACGTGACCCTGTTCCTGGTCGCGGCGCACGCCGCGGGGGTCACCGCCCCCGTGCCCGTCCTGGTACCACTGGCGATCGCGGCCCTGGTCGCCATGAGCGTGCCGGCCGGCATCGGTGGTTGGGGGCCACGCGAGGCGGTGACCACGCTGACCTTCGGCGCCGCGGGGTTGGGTGCGGCGACCGGCCTGACCGTGTCGGTGCTCTACGGGCTGCTCGCCCTGATCGCCGCCCTGCCCGGCGTGGTGGTGCTGCTGTGGCGGCTACGCCCCGTCGAGCGCGTTCAGGTACCCGGTGAAGGACTCGGCCAGGAACGCCAACAGGTCACGCCCCTTGTTCGCCGTGGCGCGCGACGGTAGACCCACCACCCCCGACCGCGTGTAACGGCTCAGCCCGGTGGTGAGCATGTGGTCGCGCCGGTCGGCCAGGTGATCGGACTCCTCATAGCCGACACGGACCAGGTCGGGACGGATGTGCAACAGCACCGAGGTCTCCAACTCCCCGGCGTGCATGTCCCGGTCGTTGGTGGTGCCCATCCCCGAAGCCTTGCGAGCGGCCTCCCAATCGTGTGGGCCGGGGAACAGCGCCATGTCACCGCCGGAGGCCTGCACCAGGTTGGCCAGGACGTGGTTGCCGCCGTGCCCGTTGACCACCACCAGCTTGGGGGTGCCCGAGGCGCGCAGCGAAGCGGCGATGTCGGCGGCCATGGCGTGCAGGGTGGGCGCCGAGACGCTGACCGTGCCCGGCCAGGAAGCGTGCTCGTGCGAGCAACCGAAGGCGAGCGGCGGCAGGAGCCTCAATGAGGGGTTCGCGTCGGCCACGACCTGTGCCAGAGCCGAGGCGATGACGGTGTCCGTGGTCAGCGGCAGGTGGGGGCCGTGCTGTTCGAGGCTGCCCACGGGCAGCAACGCCACCCTCGCACCGCTTCGACGCTCTTCCTCGCTGGTGGTCCCGGGCAGGGGATCGGAGAAGTCCATGTCGATCATTGTCGCGTGGAGTGAGGAGAACAGCTGGCTTTACGTCGTAGATTTTCGGGTTACGGGTTTCTCCGGCCCGATCCGCTGGTAGACCCACAAAGCCCCCCACCCCGAAGGAGCTCCGTGGCACCGCGACGCATCAGCATCGACCCCCAGGACCTGGATCGTGACGCCCTCGCCCGCACCCTGCACGCGGCCGGACCGGTGGTCGAAGTGGACCTGGGCGGGGTGAACGCCCTGGCCGTCACCCACCACGAGCCGCTGCGCACCGTCCTGGCCGACCGCGACGGAACCTTCGTGCGCGGTGACGCCGGACGCAACTGGCGGGCCCTGCGCGAAGGCGAGGTCGACCCCCGAAGCCCGCTCGCCCGGCTGGTGGGCGGCGCCATCGGCAGCCTGCTCACCACACACGGCGCCGAACACGCCCGGCTGCGCAGACCCCTGCAGACGCACTTCACCCGGCGACGCGTGGAGACCCTGCGCCCCCGGGTCGAGGAGATCACGGACCGGCTGCTGTCCGACCTCGACGGGACCGACGCCATCGACGTCAAGGAACGGCTGGCCTGGCCGCTGACCGTGAGGGTCCTGGTCGAACTGCTGGGGATCGGCGCCCACGACGCCCCGGTCCTTGGAGACCTGGCCCGCCGACTGTTCGAACTCACCGACGCGAGCGTCTTCCCCGACTCCTGGGCCTTCTTGCGGAAGCTGGTCGCCGAACGCCGCGAGAACCTCGGCGACGACCTCGTCAGCGCCCTGATCGTCACCGACGCCGAGGCCCGCCCCGAGGACCGTCTGGGCGACGACCAGATCGTCGCCAACGTGTTCCTCCTGGTCATGGCCGGTTTCGAAACCACCATGGGCACGCTGACCAACGGAATCCGGGCACTGCTGGACCACCCCGACCAGTTGGAGCGCGTCACCGGTGGCGAGGTGGAGTGGGACGCGGCCGTCGAGGAGATCCTGCGCCGCTACTCCTCGGTGAGCCTGCTACCGGCGGCCTTCAGCACCCGCGAGACCGAACTGGCCGGGGTCACCGTGCCGGAGGGCGAGATGTTGCTGCTGGGCTTCGCCGCGGCCAATGTCGACGCGCGGGCCTGGACGGATCCGGACGCCTTCGACGTGGGCCGGGACACCCGCGGTCACCTCGCCTTCGGTCACGGCCCCCACCTGTGCCTGGGCGCCCCGCTGGCCCGACTGGAGCTCGATGTGGCGTTGCGGGCCCTGTTCGAGCGCTTCCCGCGCCTGGCCCTGGACCCGCGACCAGAGGGCACCGCACCGGTGGAGAGTTGGATGATGCGCCACCCCCGGGAGCTGTGGGTCCTCCCGAACGGCACCCCGGGGTGAGCACCCCGATTCAGAGCCAGCCGCGGTCCTCGGCCGCGCGGGCCGCCTCCACTCGGGTTCGGGCGTCGAGTTTGCCCATGGCCGCCGACAGGTGGTTGCGCACCGTACCCGGGCTCAGGTGCAGACGGACCGCGACCGCCGCTGCGGTGGCGCCATCGGCCACGGCGCGCAGCACGTCACGCTCGCGATCGGTGAGCGGGCTGGGACCACCGGCCAACGACTCGGTGGCCAACTGCGGGTCGATGACGCGCAGGCCCCGGTGGACGCGGCGGACGGCGTCGACCAGGTGTTCGGGCGGTGCGTCCTTGACCACGAACCCGCTCGCGCCCGCGGCCAGCGCGCGGGTGAGGTAACCGGGACGCCCGAAGGTGGTGCACATGACCACCCGACACGAGGGCAACCGTTCGCGCAGGCGTTCGGCGGCGCCCAACCCGTCAAGGCCCGGCATCTGCACGTCCAGCAGAGCGACGTCGGGTCTGGTGCGCAGTCCCTCGTCCAGCGCCTCCTGCCCGGACGCGGCCTGGGCGACGACCTCCAAGTCCGACTCCAGGTCGAGCATGGCGGCCAGGGCACCGCGCACCAGGGCCTGGTCGTCGGCGACGAGCACCCGGATCATCGTGACTCCCCCGTCCGTCCGCCGTACGCGTACACGGTGAACCCCTCTCGGTCGCCATCGAGCAGTCCCGGGCCGGTGCTCAGCCGTCCGTCCACCGCACGCATCCTCTCACTCAGACCGGACAGTCCGTTGCCGAACCGGCCCTCGGGGTGGCCGTCTCCGTCGTCGGTGATCTCGATGTGGTCCCTCCCCAGACGCACCCGTACCCGGTCGGCGTGGGCGTGCCGGACCACGTTGGTGACGGTCTCACGCAGCACGTATCCGAAGGCCGAGCGCAGGGCGGGGTCGAGGTCGTCGATGGCACGGGGCAGGTCGGCGTCCACCCCGATGGAGCGCAGTGCCTCGGCGGCGTTGGACAGCTCCACGGGCAGGCGTACCTCGCGGTAGTCGTCGACGGTGGCCCGCACGTCGCCCAGGGCGCGCCGGGCCAGTTCCTCGACCTCGCCGATCTGCGCGGACGCCGTTTCCGGGGGACCTCCCTTGTCCAGGACCCGGCGGGCCAGTCCGGCCTTGACCGCGACGGTGGTGAGGCTGTGGCCGAGGATGTCGTGCAGGTCACGGGCCACGCGTTCGCGTTCGCGGGCGGTGGCCAGTTCGGCGACCTGCTCGCGGGCCCGGCGCAATTCGGTGTTGGCCTCCACGAGGGAGGCCAAGAGCCCGACCACGGCGGTCACGGAGGCGATCATGATCAGGTCGGGGACCCGGGCGAACGCGTCTCCGGTGGCCGCGCCCCAGACCAGGAGGCCCACCATGGTGGCCCCGGTCAGGGCCAGGGTCCAGAACAGGGGCAACATCGCGGCGATGACCACGAGGGCGTAGAGCAACACCCAGTGATTGTGCGGGCCGAGCCAGACCAGGATCGCCCATCCGGCGGCGAGCAATCCCGCACAGACCGGAAGTCGAAGGGCGGGCCGACGCTCCATCACCAGGGGGATGGACGCCAGACAGGAGACGGTGTACAGCGCGCCGACCAGCAACACCAGGGCGACCGGTCGGTCCGGGGCGGCCGGCGGCCACCCCGGCAGGGCGAGCAGCCCCAACAGGGCGCCGCCGATCCGGACGAGCGGGTATCGCTCCTCTGTTCTGGCCATGGGGCGACTCTATGGCGGTGAGGACCGACGCACCCCTGACAACCGTCACGGTGTCCCACTGACAAAGGAACGAGGTCGGATCCCTCCCTCAGAGGCAACGTGGAGGTATGACAACGACGACACCGGTGATCGAGGTCGACTCGCTCACCAGAATCTTCGGCGACACCACCGTCGTCGACCATCTCGACTTCACCGTCCATCCCGGACGGGTCACCGGCTTCCTGGGGGCCAACGGGGCGGGTAAGACCACGACGATGCGCATGCTCCTGGGCCTAGAGGAACCCACCTCGGGTCACGCCCGGATCGGTGGTCTGGCCTACCGAGACCTGCCCGACCCGCTGGGCACGGTGGGCGCCCTGCTCGACCCGCAGGCCCCGCACCCCGGTCGCACCGCCCGCGACCACCTGCGGTGGCTGTGCCGGGCCGGACGGATCCCCCTCTCCCGCGCCGACCACCTACTCGACCAGGTGGGTCTGGCCGAGGCGGCCACCCGGCGGGTGGGTTCCTTCTCGTTGGGGATGCGCCAGCGCTTGGGGATCGCCGCGATGTTGCTGGGCGATCCGGCGGTGCTGGTCCTGGACGAGCCGCTCAACGGGCTGGACCCGGAGGGCATCGCCTGGGTCCGCGCCCTGTTGCGCGACCTGGCCGCCCAAGGGCGCACCGTGTTCGTCTCCAGCCACCTGATGGGCGAGATGGAGGCCACCGCCGACCACGTGCTGGTGCTGAGGCGGGGCAGGTTGATCGCCGACCTTCCCGCCGAGGAACTCTCTCGCGGTACCGGCGCCGCTCGGGTGCGGGTGGTCTCCCCCCAGGTGGACAGATTGACCCGCTTGGTGGCGGGGCGCGCCACGGTGCGCCCGGGCGACGACGACGCGGTGGAGGTGGTGGGGCTGGACGCCCCGGCGTTGGGTGCGCTGGCCGCGCGGGAGGGCCTGGAACTGCACGAACTCACCCCGTTGCGCACCGGGTTGGAGGAGGCCTTCCTCACTCTGAACAGCGAGGAAGAGGACGAGAGGGGAAGGGTCGACCATGCTTGACAGTCGAAGGAAGCCCGGGTTCGGGGCGGTGCTGGCCGCCGAGTGGTCCCGTTCGACCACGCTGGTCCAGACACGCCTGGCCCCGGTGGTGTGCGCGGTGGTGGGTGCCGCGGTGGCCGCGATGTTCCTGTTCACCGCCGAGACCACGACCGGAGGTTCGGTGTCGGGGATGTCGGCGTTGGACGTGGTGACCACCTCCATGTTGGGGGTGGACGCGGCGACGTTCGTGGTGGTGGTCCTGGTCGCCTCACTGGTCGCCGCCGAACAGTCCACCGGCCTGAACCGGATCGCTCTGTTGGCCGTGCCCCGGCGCGGGCGACGATTGGCGGCTTCGGCCCTGGTGGTGGCCGGGGGCGGGCTGTTGTGCGGACTGGCGGCCGGACTGAGCGCTTTCGCGGCCGGGCAGTTGGTGAGCGTGCTCTCCGACGGGACGACCGTCGCGTTCACCGCGGAGGGGGTGGCGCGCGTCGTGCTCGGAAGTGTGGTGATGGTCCCCTTCTACGGCACGGTGACGTTGGCCTGCACCACGGTGGCCCGTTCGTTGCCCGGCGGTGTGGTGGGGACGTTGGTGTTGTTCGTCCTACCGACGCTCCTGGCCTGGGTCCCGGGTGACTCCCTGGACGGTGTCCTGCGTTACCTGCCGGGTGAGGCGGTGCACGCGGTCGCCGGTTTCGGCGCCGGCACGGACACCCTCCACCCGGTGATGGCCCTGGCGGTACTGACTGCGTGGGCGGTGGCGTTCGTCGGTGTGGCCCACCTGTGGACGCGGCGCCGCAGCTGGTAAATCCGGCGAGACGGGACGTCCCGTCCTCTAGACTGGACAAAGCGGACGCTTCGCTTCGAAAAACCACTTTGCGCACTCGCCCCGACGCGGAATACTGCCCTGTTCGGCGGGGTTCACTCTGCGTCGGGGACGAAACGGTCATCGAAGCGGGCCCGCTCCTCCCCCGCGATCCCCCGGACGTCCAGCCCATCCATGAGCGCCCAAGGAAATACGTGACCAGGCACACCCCATCCACCACCATCGACGAGGGCGTCGACCAACGCGCCACCCGGCTCGTCATCCCGCTCCTCCTGGTCTCGGCGTTCGTCGTCATCCTGAACGAGACGATCATGGGTGTGGCCCTGCCCGCCCTCAGCCGCGACCTGGGGATCACCGTCTCCACCGGACAATGGCTGACCTCCGCCTTCATGCTCGTGATGGCCGTGGTCATTCCCATCACCGGTTTCCTGTTGCAGCGGTTCCACCTCAGACAGGTCTTCATCACGGCGATGACCCTGTTCAGTCTGGGCACCCTGATCTGTTTCCTGGCGCCGAACTTCACGGTCCTGCTGCTCGGCCGGATCGTGCAGGCCTCCGGAACCGCGATCATGATGCCGCTGCTCATGACGACCGTGCTCAACATGGTCCCCAACGACCGTCGCGGCCGTGTGATGGGCAACATCTCCATCGTCATGGCGGTGGCGCCGGCCGTGGGACCGACCCTGTCCGGGCTCATCCTCAACGTGCTGGACTGGCGTTGGATGTTCGGCCTGGTCCTGCCGATCGCTTTGGTGGGCCTGGCCCTGGGCGCGGTCTTCATCCGCAACATCACCGAGCCGACCACCGCCCGCGTCGACGTGCTGTCGATCGTGCTGTCGGCCTTCGCGTTCGGTGGTCTGGTCTACGGCTTCTCCAGCCTGGGAGAGGCCTCCGACGCCGGGTCCGGCGTGTCTCCGGTCCTGGCCATCGGCGTGGGCGTCGTGTCCTTGGCGCTGTTCGTGTGGCGTCAGCTGCGATTGCAGCGTGAGGACCGGGCCCTGCTGGACCTGCGGGTCTTCGAATCCCGCCAGTTCACCATCTCGATCAGCCTGGTGCTGGCCAGCTTCATGGCGCTGTTCGGCGTCATCATCCTGCTGCCGGTCTACATGCAGAACGTGCTGGGCCACGACACCCTCGCCACCGGTATGGCGATGCTGCCCGGTGGTCTGGTGATGGGTCTGCTGGCCCCGATCGTCGGCCGCCTCTACGACCGGTTCGGACCCCGTCCGCTGGTCACGCCGGGCGCGGCCGTGGTCACCCTGGTGATGTGGTCCATGACCACCTTCGACACCGAGACCACGATCGCCTCCATCGTGACCGCGCACGTGTTCTTGAGCATCGGACTGGGCTTCATGTTCACCCCGTTGCTGACCGGTGCGTTGGGTTCCCTGCCCAAGCGGCTCTACTCCTACGGCAGCGCCGTGGTCGGTACCGTGCAGCAGGTCGCCGGCGCCGCGGGCACGGCCGCGTTCATCGCGGTGATGACCGCGGTGGCCGCGAGCCATGTCGAGGGCGGTATGGGCACCGTCGCGGCCGAGGCCGGCGGTATCCACGTCGCGTTCATGCTCGGTGCCGCCATCACCACCCTGGCGTTCTTCGCGACCTTCCTGGTCCGTCGTTCCGCGCCCGCGGAGTGATCGCACACCCTTGAAAGGGGCGGTGGCCGATGAGACGGCCACCGCCCCTTCCTCGTGTTCGGGATCAGCCCCGGGCGTAGGCGGACAGGTCCAGGCGCGGCCAGGTTCCGACGTCGCGCAGCAATCGCCGGTCGTGGGTGGACAGCACCACTGCGGCCTCGGTGGCTTCGAGGGCCGCGGTGAGCTCGTCCACCAGCGCGATCGACAGGTGGTTGGTGGGCTCGTCCAACAGCAGCACGTGCGGCCGGTGGGTCAGGGCCAGTGCCAGGTCCAGGCGGCGGCGCTGACCCATGGACAGTTCACCGACCCGCTTTCCCATCTCCCGTGGGCGCAACAACCCGAGCGAGGACAGGCCGACGGAGCCGTTCGCGTCGGCGTACACGTCGGCGGCCCGGCGATCCAATGGCGGCTCGGACTCCTGCCGCAACAGCACGACGCGGGCCTCACCCGAGCCGTGCACCCGGCCGGTGGTGGGTTCCAGCTCACCGGCGAGTACCGAGAGCAGCGTGGACTTCCCGGCTCCGTTGGGGCCGGTGACCACCAGCCTCGACCCGCCCCGCAGGGTCAGCGAGGCGGGGGTGGTGAGTCGCTCCGCCACGGTGATCCCCTCGGCCGCCAACAGCGTCGTACCGGACCGTGTGGGCAGGTCGGGGAACCGGAACCGCTGCGGTGGTTCGGGCATGGTGACCTCGTGTGTGTCCAGGTCGGCCTGACGACGGTGCACGTTCTTGACCAGTCCGCCCGCGCGAGTGGCGCGCTGGTGCTTGCCGGTGCCCTTGTCCGGGCGCCACCCCGACACGAGCCGGTTCTGTGCCGAACTCAGCAGGTCCCGCAGGCGCGACCTCTCCTCCTGTTGTTGCGCGTACTCCTGCTCCCAGCGTTCCCGTTCGGCCCGGCGACCCCGGCGGTAGCCTTCGTACCCGCCGCCGTGGACTCGGGGACGGCCGTCGTCGGTGGGGTCCAGGTCCACCACGGTGTGGGCCACGTCGGACAGCAACGCGCGGTCGTGGCTGATCACCACCACGCCTCCCGAGCGCCGACGCAGGCGTTCGGTGAGGAAGTCCAGACCGGCACGGTCCAGGTGGTTGGTGGGTTCGTCGAGCAGGAGGAAGTCGTCCTCGGCGCCGAGCAGACAGGCCAGGCGGACCCGATAGCGCCGGCCGACCGACAGTTCGGTGAGTCGACGGGAGCGATCCGTTTCGGCGCCCAGCGCGTCCAGGGCGATGTCGATCCGGCGTTCGGCGTCCCAGGCGTCCAGCGCCTCGGCGCGTTCCAGGGCCCGCGCGTACCGTTCCTCGGCCCCGGCGGCGTTCTCGCCCAAGGCGAGCCCGGCGGTGTCGAGTTCGGCGAGCGCGGCCAGGGAGTCGGCCAAGGCGTCCGCGATCACCTCTCCCACGGTGCGTCGGTCGGCGGTGGACATCTCCTGTTCGGCCAGGCCCAGCGTGCCGACCAGGTTCACGGTGCCCTCGTCGGGGACGAGCGTGCCCGCGAGTACGTGCAGGAGCGTGGTCTTGCCCCGTCCGTTCTCCCCCACGATCGCGATCCGGGAGGTGGGGGTGACGGTGAGGTCGGTGTCGAAGAGCACTCGGTGGGCGCCCAGGGCGACGGAGACCCCGGACACGACGAGTTGCGCGCGCGAACGCGCAGGAAGGGCGGTGGGCATGTGTGTCCTCTACAACGGGCACGCCGAAGTCACCCGGTGACCGGGTTGGTGGGCATGCCGAAAACGGCGACCCTCGATGGGGTCAGGTCGTCATGGCCGCGACGCGACGCTCGGAGATGCTCGACGAGCGTGGGCGGCGGACGACGCCGTTAAAGGTAGAGAACCGACTGGATCATGGCTCAAGACTAACGCGGGACCCACGGCGAACGAAAGTTCCTTTACCGGAGGTCCCGCACACATTCGTGTCAGGCGCTCGTGAGAACGACGAGCCGGTCGGTGGCCCTGGTCATGGCGACATAGCGGTCGACCGCGCCCTCGGTGCCCTCCCCGAAGTCCTGTGGGTCGACGAGTACGACCAGGTCGAACTCCAGCCCCTTGGCCAGGGTCGGGGTCAGTGACCGCACTCGCGGACCGGAGCGAAAGTCGGGCGCCCCGATGACGCAGGCGATGCCCTCGTCGTTCTCCGCCGCCCAGGCCGCCACGACCGACTCCAGTTCCTCGACACGGCCGTACTCCACCGGGACGCCCTCACGGACGGAGGTCGGCACGTTGGCGTCCGGCAACACGGCCCGGATGACCGGTTCGGCGGCCTCCATCACCTGGGTCGGGGTCCGATAGTTGATGCTCAGCGACGCCGACTCCACCCGGTCGAAGCCGACCCGCTCCAGCCGCTCCCACCAGGACTCGGTGAAACCGTGCCGGGCCTGGGCGCGGTCGCCCACGATGGTGAAGCTTCGAGAGGGGCAACGCTGTAGCAGCATCTGCCACTCCGCGTCGGTCAGTTCCTGGGCCTCGTCCACGACGATGTGCGCGAACGGGCCGGCGAGCAGGTCCGCGTCACCCGTCGGCAGGGCCGCCTCGTCGACCAGGTTCTCGCGCAGGTCGGCGTGGTGCAGCATCGTCACCAGCCCCTCCCCGTCGTCGTCCGCGGCCATCAGATCGTCGATGACGTAGGACACGCGCTCGCGTTCGGTCTCGGCGGCGGTCTCGTGGCGGCGCTTGCGCTCGGAGGCCTTCGGGTCGCCGAGTCGCCGCCGGGCCGCGTCCAATAGCGGCAGGTCCGACACCGTCCAGGCCTGGGCGTCCTCGCGTTGCAGGGCGCGGACCTCGTCGGGTTCCAACCAGGGCGCGCACAGGCGCAGGTAAGCCGGGACCGACCACAGGTCGCCCACAAGGTCCGTGGGTTCCAGCAGCGGCCAGGACCGGTACAGGGCACCGATCAGCTCCCGGTCGCGCAGTAGCCAGGAGTGCAACATCTTCGTGGTGACGTCCTCCTCCTCGTGCCGGTCGTCCAGGATCGCGACCAGTTCCTCCAGGATGCGTTCGCGCGCCTCGTTGTGCGGGGTGCCCGGGTCGACCGCGTCGAACGCCTCCTTCCAGTCGGCGGCGCTCAACCACAGGTCGAACCACGGGGTCGACACGGTCATGGCCTCGGTGGGCGGTCGCTCGTAGAACCGCACGGCCGGTTCGATCGCCTCCACCAGGCGCGCGGACTCCTTCAGCCGGGCGACCTCGGGATCGGTCTCCTCGCCGGCCATGGCGCCCTCGGGGACCAGGTCGCGCAGCGTGCGGGTCTGTACGCCCTCCTCGCCCAGGCTCGGCAGGACGTTGGCGACGTAGGCCAGGTAGGGCTGGTGGGGGCCGATGAACAGCACCCCACCGCGCCGGTGGCCCAGTCGGGAGTCGGCGTAGAGCAGGTGGGCGGTGCGGTGCAGGGCGACCACGGTCTTACCGGTGCCCGGTCCCCCGTCGACGACCAGGGCGCCGGAGGCACCCGCCCGGATGATGGCGTTCTGGTCGGCCTGGATGGTGCCGAGCACGTCGCGCATCCGGTCGGAGCGGTTGGCGCCCAGACTCGCGATGAAGGCGGACTGGTCGTCGAGGGCGGCGTGGCCCTCGAAGCCGTCCTCGGTGAACACCTCGTCCCAGTAGTCGCCGATCCGGCCGAGCTTCCATCGGTAGCGGCGGCGGCTGACCAGACCCATCGGGTCGGCGTGGGTGGCGGCGAAGAACGGTTCGGCGGCGGGCGAGCGCCAATCGATGAGCAGGCGGTCGCCCTCCGGATCGGAGAGGCCGAGCCTGCCGATGTACACGGGCTCGTCCTCGCCCTCACGGACGAATCGCCCCAGACACAGGTCCAGGCCGAAGCGACGCAGGGCGCGCAACCGGGAGGACAGGCGGTGGATCTCCATGTCTCGCTCGACCGTCTCTCGGATGTTGCCGCCCGAGGACCGGCGCTGGACGTCGAGGCGTTCACTCAGGTCGGCGATGCCGTTTTCGAGGCTGCGCGCGATGGCGGAGAAGTGTCGCTCGTCGTCGGCGATCAGCTTCGGGTCGGCCTTGGGAGCGAGGTGTTCGGAAAGGTCGAAGGCGCTGGTGGCCTGGGTGTTCACGTCGTTTCCCCGATCGTGGGTTGTGCTCACGATGGTCGATTGTGAACCACCACCGGGGTCTTGCCGCAAGCCCGGGGGTGCGCTATAAATTAGAAGTGGCGAGAGGTCTCTGGAATCGCTCTCGCCCGATCTCGACCCATCTCGCCCCCGCACAGACTCGTAGTGCATTCACGCCGCCGCCTTCAGCGCGCGGCTTTTTTCATGCCCCTCGGACGGGTCACGTCGCTCGGGCCGGTCCTGTCGATCAGGCGGGAAATCGGAATCGACAGCCACGAGCCGACCGCCCGTGAGAACATGGGACCGACCCTCGGCATCAGGAGTTCCCATGGGTATGGCCGCTCTCCCTCGACCACCTCTCGCCCCGCGCCACAGCGGTTCCCGCGCAGGCGGACAAAGGCCCGACGTCCATTCTCCTTCCGGTCCGAACGAAAATCAGGAGCTGTTCCGGTGACCCCTCAATCCGCCCCCGCCGAGATACGACCGGTCGACGGCCCCACCCCCACCCGCCCGCTGCGCATCATGGTCGTCGACGACCACGCCCTCTTCCGCCGTGGCCTGGTGTCGGTCCTGGACGACGAGGACGACATCGACGTGGTCGGCGAGGCCGGCGACGGTGACGTGGCCGTCCAGAAGGCCGGCGAGCTGCAACCGGACGTCATCATCATGGACGTGATGATGCCGCACACCACCGGCATCGAGGCGGGCCCCCGCATCCGCGCCATCGCGCCGGACGCCAAGTTCGTGATGCTCACCATGAGCGAGTCCGAATCCGACCTGTTCGAGGCCCTCAAGGCCGGCGCGACCGGCTACCTTCTCAAGGAGATGGCCGTGACCGACCTGCCCCGCGTGGTGCGGACCATCGCCACCGGCCGCTCGTGCCTGGACTCCTCCATGGCGACCAAGCTGATCGCCGAGTTCGCCGAGCTGGCCAAACAGGAGACCTCCCATCGGCCCAAGGAGACGCTCCCCCAGCTCACCCCCCGCGAGACCGAGGTGCTCAAGCTCCTGGCCAGGTCCATGAACAATCGCGAGATCGGTGGGCGCCTGTTCATCACCGAGAACACCGTGAAGAACCACGTCCGCAACATCCTGGAGAAGCTCCAGGTGCACTCGCGCACCGAGGCCGCCATCTACGCGGTCCGCGCCGAGTACGTGGGCTGACCACCGAACACTTGGGTCGACACATCTGACACACAAGGCGAAGGACACCCGCATTCACGTCGAGGCCGGTGGGGCGCCTGGGGTCGGGAGTCTTGGGGTTGGTGGGTGGGGTGTGGGTGGGGCGCCTGAGGTCTCTGCTCTTGGGGTTGTTGGGGGTTGCTCGGGTGGTTGGTGGGGCGCCCCGGGTCGAGAGCCTGCCGGTGGTCTGGCGGGGTGGGGGTGGGTTCTCCCTCCTTCCCCGCCGCGTGATTGTTGCCGCCCGCACCGTACGCGTCAAGGCAATGTTGAGTGCTCTGGCAGCGGGGTTGGTGGCCTTGACCCGTACGGCACGGGCGGCGGTTCGGCGGCTATCGGGGAAGGGGGGAGAGTGGTTGAGGTCCCTAACGGGCCTGCGGCCCACTCCGGCCGCAAGCGGCCGGATCCCTTCCCTCCCCTCTGGTGTCCTCGTGGGGCGCGTCGCCACTACGTGACGGGTCCGGTCACGAAGGGCCCGCTACAGGTCGGGCACGGGGCGGGGCGCGTCCCCGCGGTAGCCGGCCCTGGTCTTCTCAGCGATGATCTTGCTCCTAGCGCCATGTTGGGCGCCCAACATGGCGCTACGGACAAGATCATCATGATGGAGAGACAACACGAGGTTGATGGTGCCGGTGGGCCGATACCCGGGGCGGGAGCCGGTACCAGGGGCGGGAGCCGTGCCGACACCCCCAACGGGAGCCACCCCGGCCCCGGGATATGGCTCTGGGCGGGGGTTCGCGGTGTTTCTGCCCCTGGGCATGGGGATATCCCCACAGGGCATGGGGCCCTTGGGGTCTGACACCCACTCGGGGTGGTCACAGCGGGGGTCTCGCCGGGGTGGTGTTCCACCTGGCGGAAACGGGCGGTGGAAGCGGATGGTGGTGGTCAGGGGGCGGTGGCTGGGGCTGGCTCCCCCTCCCCATCCCCTGACCCGCTTTCCTTTCCCGCTTCCTGGCGGTTCTGGGCGTGGTGGTGCTCCCAGATCTGCCGGTTCACCTTCGCCTGCAACCGGTGCTTGAGCCGATTGTGAGTGGAGCAGAGCACCTGCATGTTGTCGGAGCTGGTGGCCCCGCCGTGGGAGAAAGGGACGATGTGGTCGTACTGCGACCAGCTACGCGGCATGTCGCAGCCCTCGTGCCACTCGCAGTAGGGCTTCTTGAACCCCGCTGCCTGGCGCACCGGATCCGGAGCGCACCGCTGCTTGCGCCCCACATCCAACAAGGTGCGGCCCTGTTCGTCGGTCACGAACCGGCGCAACCAACTGTCGGGGGTCAGCCGGGCCACCATCTGATCGGGCAACACCACACCATCCTCCGTGGTGGCCGGCTCTGCGGTGCCGTCTCCCAGGAAGCGCTTCAGCGGGACGGTGATGTTCAACGTGGCCAACGGTTGGCGGCTCAGGCTGGAGCAACCCCGGTGGGTCAGAGCGGTCTCGAAGATCCGCATCATCGCGTCATAGGTACGCTGATGCTTCGGCATCGCCGCGTTCTCCGGCCCATACGGCTCGGTGTAAGCCTCCAAGGCGGCCTGGATCAGCTCGTTATCGGCCCCCGGACCCCACATCCGCAACAAAAACCCGGACTCGAACGTGGGCGAGAACTGCGCACCCCGGTTCTCGAACGTTTCATCGTAGTCCCGGTCGGCCTTATCCGGATCCAAGCGGGCCACGAACCATTTCGCCGCGTCCCGCAACTGGCGCACCGAAGCCTGCGGGCACTCGGCCTTGAAACCGATCAGCCCGAATTCCAACCGGGCCCGAAACCCTTCCGCCGAAGGACGCTGGGCACGGAATTCCTCATCCGCCGTTTCCAGGACCTTCGCCCACTCGGTGGTGGCCTTTTCGGTGGAGGTCGCGATGGCGCACGCTTCACCCAACGACAAGACCTCACCCTGGAAGGCTTCTTCCACCAGGGGCAGCTGTTGCTTGTACAACGCCCGGGCGAGGGTGGCAAGACTCTTGGCCTCGGCCGGGGAGGTCCCCCACTGGTGGGTGATCCACGCCTGGATGCTGCGCTGGCCACCCTCTTCCAACAGAGCGCCGGTGGCCTCCATACGGGCCAGGGCGGGCAACATCCCATAACGGATCCGGTCGACTTCCCCATTGAGCCGGCCGAACTGGGCGAGCACATCGCCCTCGCACCCGAACGGGATATCCCGGCCGGAGAATTCCACCGCGATCTCCCGCGCACCCGCCATCGCCTTATCGACCGGGGTGTTCCCGGTCGGGCG